>JAJYOM010000017.1 GCA_021796175.1 Thermoplasmata archaeon | reverse complement strand
TTCCTGTTCTTTCAAATGGAGTGCTGAAAGGGTTGATCACAAAGTACGATATCGCCCAGATGGTCACTTCACTCAAGGTCAGGGAGACTGTCTACGTGCAGATAACAGGAATGTCAGACGAGGGCATACTCGAGGATATGTACAATGAGGTTCAGAAGAGCATGAACAGGATAGAGAATATATCCAGACCCGTTTCACTGTACTTGCACATACACACATACAGCAGCGAATTCAGCAAGGTGAAATATTCCATTAGCGCCAAGCTGCTGACAGTCGACAGGCTGTTTGTGGCCAAGGCATTTGACTGGGAGCCGCTGAAGACGGTGCAGGAGCTGCTTTACAGGCTCGAGAGAATGGTTAAGGAGATGAAGTCGATGCGAGTTGATGCAAGGAAGAGGAAGAAGAGTGCAAGACTGGAAGCCTGAAGGAAGTATGACTTCGGCGGTCTGGCAGCATCGATTCATTGATAATCTACCGGAAATGTCTAAATAAGGCAGGACGGGGTGAGATCACTCATGAACTCGGCAGCTGCCATCACAGTTGCTGCACTTGCTTTCGGCTTTATTCTGGTTGTCATCAGCCAGCAGGCACCGCATTCGGCTTTACAGGCAACACCATTTCACTCTGCACTTGACGATCAGGGGAATTTGTCTGCGGCCACAGGCACAACCACCGGCGCAGGACTGAACCAGATAGTATATACAGCTGTAAGCCTCGCCGTGGGATGCGTTTCCGCCGCCGGCCTCGCATTCGTCATAAGACGGGGCAACTTCCTCTGAGCGGGCGTGGTGCCTGTTCTGCTCGTACTGCACTCCCGTGCCAGTTTTTCAGAAAACTAATAAGTACGGGAGCATAATGCATCAAAGGTATCTTAAGTGAAAAATGCGGGTCTGCTGCTGCTCGAGGACGGAACGACCTTCGAAGGCAGCATTTTCGGCGCGCTCGCTGAAGCATATGGTGAAGTTGTCTTCTCCACGTCAATGACAGGGTATGAGGAATCAATCAGCGATCCGTCATACCGCGGACAGATACTTGTTTTCAGCTACCCGCTAATAGGCAATTACAGTTTCAGGGCAGACGCCCTCCAGTCCGCTGTGCCACAGGTGCGCGGCGTGGTTGTTTCAGAAAACACTTCGGGGACATCAGGTGCAAGCGCATTCCTCGACAGGCTCCTTTCACGCAGCGGGATTCCAGGCATACAGGGCGTTGATACACGCAGCCTTGTCAGGAAAGTCCGGACGCACGGAACTATGCGCGGATTGATAATCCCATCACGCACTGCTGAGTCAAAAGAACATGCCATGGAAAGGCTGCTTGCGTCCGGGAATGTCTGGGAGGACAACCTTGTTGCTGAAGTCAGCACCCGTCGCGTGCGTGGTCCTTTCGGGAGCGGAAGAAGGGCCGTCATAATCGACTGCGGCATGAAGAGGAACCTTCTGCGGGACATATCCAGCAGGTTCGAGGCATATGTCGTGCCGTATTCAGCCGGCTACGAGAGTATCGAGTCACTGGAACCCGAATGCATTGTTGTGTCCAGCGGCCCGGGGGATCCTTCTCACCCCGGAATGGCGGCGACCCGCTCCGTTCTCGGCAGGCTGACTGAGAACTATCCAGTGCTGGGAGTGTGCCTGGGGCATCAGCTGCTTGCCCTGTCGCAGGGTGCGATGACCTACAAGCTCAAGTTCGGGCACAGGGGAATCAACCACCCTGTGAGGCTGGGCGAAAGGGTGTACATCACTTCGCAGAACCACGGCTTCGCTGTCGACGGGTACTCTCTGGACAGCACACCAATGAGGATCAGCCAGAGGAGCCTGAACGATGGCACTGTGGAGGGGCTCTTCCATGAGAACGGAACCGTACTCACATCGCAGTATCATCCGGAGGGTGGACCTGGCCCCTCAGACACCAGGTTCATGTATGACATGTTCAGCAGGATTGTGGAGAAGGAGGCGTGAGGATGCCAGTGGATCAGAAGCTGAGAAATGTGCTGGTCATAGGCTCCGGGCCGATCGTGATAGGACAAGCTGCCGAATTCGACTTTTCAGGCAGCCAGGCATGCAGGGCGGCGAGGGAGGAGGGAGTGCATGTGGTACTGCTCAATTCAAACCCGGCAACAATACAGAGCGACAGGGAAATTGCGGACACGGTCTACATAGAGCCGATGACTGCAGAGACAGTTGAGCGGATTATTGAAAATGAGCACATCGACGGCATATTCAGCGGCATGGGCGGGCAAACAGCTCTTAACCTTTGCTCCGAACTGTCAGAGAACGGCGTGCTGTCGAGGACAGGCGCCAGACTCCTGGGCTCAAACCAGTCGGCCATCGCCTCGTCAGAGGACAGGGAGCTCTTCAGGGAGGCAATGATCCGGAGGGGCCTGCCCGTCGCCAGGAGCTTCACCTGCACCTCTCTGGCAGACTCCAAAAAATATGTTGAGGAGCTGGGCGGCTACCCCGTGATGATACGCTCTGCCTATACACTTGGCGGCACAGGAAGCGGCATAGTGCACAATGACGGTGAACTGGAATACATCGTCGGCACCGGTCTCGCGAGCTCGCGCATAGGCCAGGTCATTGTCGAGGAGAGCATACTGAACTGGGAGGAGTATGAGTATGAGGTGGTCCGGGACTCGGCGGGAAACTGCATAATAATCTGCAACATGGAGAACCTCGATCCCATGGGTGTCCATACAGGAGACAGCATTGTTGTCGCCCCGGCGCAGACTTTGAGCGACAGGGAACACCAGATGCTCAGGAGCGCTTCCTTCAGGATTGTTGAGGCTCTGGGCATTGATGGTGCCTGCAATGTTCAGTTTGCAGTCCATCCAAAGACGAGGGAATTCAGGGTGGTGGAAGTCAACCCTCGTGTCTCCAGGAGCTCCGCACTGGCATCAAAGGCAACAGGATATCCCATTGCGCGTGTTGCTGCCAAGATTGCACTCGGCCTGAGGCTTGATGAGATAGAGAATGCAATCACAAGGAAGACAATGGCCGCTTTTGAACCGGCGCTTGACTATGTTGTTGTTAAGATCCCCAGGTGGCCTTTTGACAAATTCAGGTTTGCAGACAGGAAGATCGGTACCCAGATGAAGAGCACAGGAGAGACGATGGCCATCGGCCGGTCCTTCGAAGAGGCGATGCTCAAGGCGCTCCGTTCCCTCGAGGTCGGTCTCCTTGATCTTGAAACGGGTGAGCTGTCGGGCTGGAGCGACGAGCAGATTTTCGAGGAGCTAAGAACACCCTCGGACAGGAGAATTTACGCGATCATTGAGGCACTCAGGCGATCCGTTCCGGTTGCGAAGATAAGAGGGGAGTGCGGGTGGCACAGTTTCTTCCTGCAGAAACTCAGGCGCATGACGGAACTGTCGGAATCGGTCAGGAAGGGTGATGCAGGGTCTGTTGCCGACGCGATTGAAATGGGTTTCAGCCATGACTACCTTTCCAGGCTGGCCGCCAATGTGCCCGAAGCGCACAGAGCTTACCGAATGGTAGACACGTGCGCTGCCGAGTTCGAGGCAGAAACACCTTACTATTACGGCACTGTACGAGGGCAGGATGAGGTGAGAATGGCAGGCAGGAAGTCAATACTCATCATCGGCGGAGGACCAATCCGGATAGGGCAGGGCATAGAGTTCGACTACTGCTGCGTGCATGCTGCGATTGCATCGAAGGAAGAGGGGTACGATGCTGTGATCATAAATAACAACCCCGAAACTGTTTCGACTGACTTCGACCTCAGTTCCCGGCTCTATTTCGAACCGCTGACTAGATCCGATATAATGGATGTCATTAGACGCGAGAAGCCGTTCGGTGTCATGACACAGTTCGGAGGACAGACTGCACTGAATGCCGCCATGCAGCTCGACGGCGAGCCGCTTGTAAGGATACTTGGCACACCGGCGGCTTCACTTGCACTTGCAGGCAACAGGAAGCGCTTCTCAGATTTCGTGAGGGATCTTGGCCTCGAGCAGCCTGATTCACTCGAGGCATTCTCATTCGACGAGGCTGTCGGGTGCGCCAGGCGGCTCTCATATCCGCTAATACTCCGGCCCTCGCACATCATTGGCGGCAGGGGCATGGAGATTGTTTATGACGAGGAACAGATGGCGTCGTACCTGCGCGGAACCGAGCTTTCTGAGAAGAACGGCCTTCTAATCGAGAGATATCTTTCCGGAGCGGTGGAGGTGGATGTAGATGTTGTCTCTGATGAAACAGAGATATTCATCGGCGGCATGCTGGAACACATAGAAGCCGCCGGTGTGCATTCCGGGGATGCGACCATGGTAATGCCGCCACAGACACTCTCGCCTGCGGAGATTGACGAGATTGCAAGGCAGACCAGGCTCCTGACCTCAGCACTGCACGTCAGGGGACTGGCGAACTACCAGTTTGCTGTCAGGGACGGGAAGGTGTACGTACTCGAGGCAAACCCCAGGGGGAGCAGGACTGTCCCGTTTGTTTCAAAGGCAACGGGCATTCCGATGTCGAAAATAGCAACAAAGGTCATACTCGGCCACAGGCTGAGCGAATTCAATCTCAGCAGCGGCATAGGAAGGAGGGTCGCTGTGAAGGTGTCCGTCTTCCCGTTCCTCAAGCTGAGGGGAGTTGACAGCGTGCTTGGTCCGGAGATGAAGAGCACAGGCGAGGTCATGGGACTCGGAGAGAGTTACGCCGAGGCGGCCTGGAAGGGTTTCACCGCTGCAGGGTACCGGCTGCCCACTTCGGGCGCGGCATACATCACGGTCAGGGATGCGGACAAGGAACAGCTTCTGCCGATAGCGAGGAAACTGGGCGATCTCGGATTTTCTGTCTACTCCACGAGGGGAACGCAGGAATTTCTGGCGAAGAACGGCATACTTGCAAACAGGGCATACAAGCTTTCCGAGAATCTCAAGCCCGATGCCATAGGGCTGATGAGATCAGGCAAGGTCTCGCTTGTTATAAACACTCCACGAATTGCTTCGGGGAGCATTCGCGACGGTGCCATGATGAGGCGGGTCGCAGTAGAAACCGGCATCCCGCTCGTCACAACAATCAGGGGAGCAAGGGCTGTGGCAGAAGCAATAGAATTCGGCATACACGGGAAGGCAGGCATCATACGAATCTGAGAGCAATGCCCTACCTGAGCGTGAGCTCCCTCACACCCTTCGCCTTCTTCAGGAGCGGTATGAGCTCCGCAGGCACCTCGGAGCGGGTGACCACGTAAAGCTTCGGATCTTCATTTAGTTCCGGGTCCTCCACAATTGCCTGCCTGATGCTAATGCCCGCGCCGGAGATAATGCTGGACACGTCCGCAAGTATGCCCGGCTGATCGGCATCATCGACACTTATCTCCACTGTCCCCCAGTTCATATCATGCGCCACCATGCTGAGGTTTGCCACCGGCAGCAGCCCGGCGAATATCTTCATCAGTTCAGCGTTGCCGTTGATTGTTTCAGCGGCAGCCCGCACTACCCGCCTGTCTACATTCGCGGCCCTGGCCACAGCCACATCGCTCAGCCTTATGTCGCCACAGTAGATCTTCGCATTGCTGACCCTGAGTCCCAGTTTTATCATCATCCGGGCAACCTTCGCCTGTCCGGGAAAGAGGCCGAATTCACGCGCTATGTCTTCCCACATGTACTTCAGCGTATGTATTTGTACAATAATGTATAAATATGTTGTGCGCCTAGAACGCTGATACGATTTGCCATGATCGGAAAGGAAATCAGACTGGAAAGGATTTTTGAAAGGAACACCGGGAACGCTCTTGTGGTGCCTATGGACCATGGCATCTCAGAAGGCCCTCTGCCTGGAATTGCCGATATACATGAGGCAATTAATAGCGTGTCACTAGGTGGCGCGACAGCAATTGTCATACATAAAGGTTTGGTGGAGCACGGGCACAGGGGTTACGGCAGGGATGTCGGCCTGATTGTGCACCTGTCTGCAAGCACCAGGCTTTCTCCACGGCCAAACAGGAAAGTCATCGTTACTGACGTCGAGGAGGCAATTCAGCTTGGGGCCGACGGCGTCTCCCTTCATGTTAATGTTGGTGCAGAGGACGATGAACTGATGCTTGAGGACATGGGTGCTATAGTCTCCGACTGCAGGCACTGGGGAATGCCTCTGCTGGCGATGATGTATGCCCGCGGCAAGAACATCGGCGACCCTTATGATGTTGAACTTGTCAAGCACGTGGCAAGGATAGGTGCCGAAATCGGCGCGGACGTCGTCAAGGTCAACTACACAGGGAATGAGGACACTTTCAGGGAGGTGGTGAAGGGCTGCCCTGCACCCCTGCTGATTGCCGGAGGTCCGAAACTCGGCTCTGACTTGGAGGTTCTTGAGATGGTGGCCGGCGCGATGAGGGCAGGTGCGAAGGGCGTCTCAATCGGAAGGAACATCTGGCAGCACAGTGACCCGCGCATGATGACCGCGGCCGTCAGTTCGATGCTTTTCCAGAATGCAACGCTGGAGGAAGCGGGAAGAATGCTGGTGCATGGTTGAAGAAAGGACTGATTCTCTGGGCAAGGACTGACTGCATTGACGACGAGGCCGAGAGGCATGGTGCTGTGCTGGATGCAGTCCAGCACGGATTTTCCGAAATTGTGATACGGAGGGAGGATGCCCGGATGGCCTCATCTGCAAATTTCATTCCTGTTTTCATTGAGGGCGGCAATGTCACCATAGATGGCAGGAGAGCCGGCCGTTTCATCAGTATACATGAAGCGGACGACATGCCTGCCGAGAGTGAGATTGATGGCGACTACCTCGTCGTTGAAACCGCTGACTGGAAAGTCATACCACTGGAGAATCTGATTGCCCAGTGCTCATCTAGAAATGTAAGGGTTATAGCATCCGTCGCTTCATCTGATGAGGCCAGGCTGTTTGCCGGTACACTTGAGAAAGGGGTGGACGGCATAATGATCAGCGCGGCATCCGATAGCCTGGCGGAGGTTGCAGCCATAGGGACAGAGAGCCGGGATATGTTCACTCTCGTGGAGGCGGAGGTAATTTCAGTTTCTCCTGCAGGCATGGGAGATCGGGCCTGCGTCGACACCTGCTCTCTGCTGGAACCTGGCGAAGGAATGCTTGTCGGCTCACAGTCATCTGTTTCATTCCTCATTCACTCCGAAACTCTTGAAACCAGATACGTGAATTCAAGGCCGTTCAGGGTCAACGCCGGGCCGGTTCACTCCTACACGGCACTGCCAGGCGGCAGAACGGCATATCTCTCTGAACTCTCTGCCGGAGCCGAGGTGCTCGCTGTAAAGACTGATGGCACCTCCAGGCGCGTGACTGTCGGGAGGGTGAAGATCGAGAGGAGGCCGCTGCTGCTCATTCGTGCTGTGGCGGAAGGAAAACAATGCAGCATCATACTTCAGAATGCGGAAACCGTCTGCCTGTGTTCTCCTGCAGGCCCTGTGCCAGTCACTTCACTGAAAAAGGGAGACAGGGTACTTGTCCACACTGCAGAAGGCGGAAGACATTTCGGCATGGGAGTCAGGGAAACAATACATGAAAGGTGACTGTTAAATTGATTTGCGCTTCCGTTTCATCGTCAGGAGTCAACGATATGCTTTCGAGGGCCAGGGCAGCAGTCAGGCAGGGCGCGGAAGCCGTGGAGTTCAGGATAGACAGCCTTGCGGCCCCATCGCTTGAAGAGATACTGATGCTGGCGCAAATTGACGCTCAGACAATAGTCACATTCAAGGGTGATTCGGTGAGTATGCTTTCAGACGGAGGCATCCGCGATGTTCTCAGTGCTTTCGACTTCATCGACCTGGATGAAGCAGACGTGAAGCGCCTGGATGTTGCACCAGACATCTCCGGCAGGCTCATACTTTCACATCATGGACATATCGGGTCGCTGTCATCAGCATCCGCCATAATAGCCGGCGGCCTTGCCGGCGCCGGAACTGTCAAGTGCATCAACAGCGGGGGCGGATATGCAGGATCGATGCTGCCGCTGAAGGCAGCTGAAATCGCCGGTGCCGATTCACACCGCGTCATAGCCTTCTCGATGGGCGAAGAGGGAAAACTTTCAAGGATTGCATCGATGCGCAGGGGCGCTCCCGTCTCATATGCATCCACATCTGAAAGTGATATCACCGCCCCGGGCCAGCTTACCGTGAAAGAGATGCTTGCAGCTAGGAACGGCTTTGTGCTCGGCATTGTCGGATCGGCAGAAGCAACAGTGCACAGTCTTTCGCCCTCGATTCACAGGGCACTTCTTGACGAAAGTGGCATCAGGGGAGTGTACCTGCGCTTCCCTGTAAATGCGGGCGAACTGCCACATTTCTTCGATTGCGCAAGATACGCCGGTGCCGTCGGTTTCAACGTTACAATGCCGTTCAAGGAGGAGGCCCTCGCCCTCTCAGACAGGGCCGACCCGGTGGCTGAGGCAATCGGTGCAGTCAACACAATTGTCGGCATCGACGGCGAGTTCGTAGGTTACAATACTGATGAAACAGCTTTCTCGGAAGTGCTGGGAGGTATGAAGCCTGAAACTGCGCTTCTATTCGGCAGTGGTGGTGCGGCGAGGGCAGCTGCATACTCCCTGCGCGGCTGCCGGGTGAGCATAGCCGCCAGGAACAAGGAGAAGCGGAAGGCAATAGCGCGTGATTTCGGTCTGGAGGAATATGACGGCTCCCGGCAGGATTTCGACCTGCTTGTGAACTGCACACCTGCGGGGATGAGCGGCAACAGCGTTGTGATTCCAGGTACGCTGCGGGAATGCGGCTACAGGCTCGTTGTCGACTTCGTCTATCCGGAGTCCGGCACACCCTTCAGGGAAATCGCTCTTGCCCAGTCATCAGGTTACGTCGGAGGCATTGAACTTCTGGCGCGCCAGGCAGTCCATTCATTCAGGCTGTGGACGGGCCGCAGCACAAGCCCGGAATTTGTGCTGACAGTGCTCGGAGGCGAATCAGGAAATGAAATACGCGGCTGAAGTCACAGAGCACGGCGCGGCAACAATAGTGAGTGCTATTGGCAGCCTTTACGGCGTCGCCATGGGCGTCTCCCTGAAAACCAGAGCGAAGGTCAGCATGACCGACGACGGTGGAAATGCGCTCGAAATCGACGCGGGCGAGGGCATGGACCACAGGCTTGTCCGCGAATGCGTCCGCCAGGCGAGGCTGAATGGAATGGCAAACGGCTCGCTCAGTGTGAGCATCGAAACTCAGATACCACCGGCAAAGGGAATGAAGAGCAGCAGCAGTGTCTCTCTCGCAGTCATAGGTGCAATTGCCTCATGCTCCGGAAGGGAGATGAGCAGTACTGAACTGCTGCACATGTCCGCCCGGGCATCAGTCGGTGCAGGCGTCTCCATCACTGGCGCATTTGATGACGCGGCAGCCTGCCACTACGGCGGCATCGTTTTTGCAAGCAACCGCGGCATGAGAGTGCTCAGGCGGCTCGAACTGAAGGACGGATACGGCGTGCATTTCTGCATTCCGGGGCGCAGTATCAGCAAGGAATCTCTGCCCATGGATGAAATAAGGCGGCACTCGGCCGAAATGAAGGGCATGTACAGAAAGGCACTTTCAGGGAAATTCAGGGACGCCTGCATGTCCAACACGCTGCTGCTCTGCAGCCTGCTTGACATCGATCCCGCGCCTGCGCTGGACGCGGCTGGATCCGGCGCGCTGCTATCGGGACTCACTGGAACCGGACCGGCATTCTTTGCACTTGCCGACAGAGAACGCTCGGAAGAGGTTGTTTCGGCGCTTTCACCATACGGGAGAATAATCACAACTGTGCCCAGGGGGGTGAGCAGCGATGGAATTGCTTTCTGAACATTCAATCCCTCTGCATGGCAGGATCGACGCGCCGCCTTCCAAGAGCGTCACACACAGGGCGTTGCTGCTTGCGGCGATGTCCGAAGGCAGGAGTGTTATAAGGAATCCACTGCTGAGCGGCGATACGTTGAGCACGCTTGAGGCGGCAAGGCTGATGGGCGCGGCGGTCGAAAAGGGAAGCGCACTGATGGTGAACCCCTCGCTGCACCAGTCTGAGGACGTGATAAATGCAAACAATTCGGGAACAACCGCCAGGCTGTTCAGCTCTGTATGTGCACTGCTGCCGGGGCATGCTGTCATCACGGGCGACAGCTCTCTTCGAAGGAGGCCCATGCAGCCCATTATTGATGCGGTCAAACAGCTTGGCGGTAAGGCATTCTCCACTGCAGGGAACGGCCGCCTCCCTGCAGTCTTCGGCGGAAGGATGAACCGTTCAAACGCGAGACTGCGGGGCGACATCAGCTCCCAGTTTGCATCATCGCTGGCGATCTCCTGCCCGATGAAGGACAATGACACGGAGATAAGGCTGACAGGCGGTATCCAGTCACTCCAGTACCTCAAGCTGACCATGGAGATGGTGGGCATGTTTGGCTGCAGGACTGTACTCGAGGACAGCAAGCTTTACTCAACGGGCGGCGGGGCATACAGGGGAAGGACAGTCAACGTTCCCGGTGACTACTCGTCAGCTGCCTTCCCTCTTGCGGCCGCGGCGGTCACGGGCGGCCGGATTACGGTGGGCCGACTCTCCAATGAGTTTACACAGGCGGACTCGGTGATAACAAGCATACTTTCGACTCTGGGCTGCAGCATCAGGATTGCGGGTGACAGTGTAACTGTGGGATCCGGCGGCCTGGATGCGGCAGACATCGACTGCAGTGAATCGCCTGACCTCTTTCCCGTTACGTGTATTCTGGCGAGCGCCGCAAAGGGAAAGAGCAGGATAAAGGGCTCGGCCAACCTCAGACACAAGGAAACGGACAGGGTGGAGACCACCTGCTCGATGCTACAGTGCCTGGGCGTTGACTTTTCCGCAAGCGGTGAAACGGTTGTCATCAACGGAGGCAGAATCAGGGGTGGCGCAGTTGAAAGCCATGGAGATCACAGAATAGCGATGGCTGCATGTGTCGCCGGGCTGGCATCTCAAAAGGGATGCACTGTTTCCGATGGCGAATCCTGCAGCGTTTCATATCCGTCCTTCGTCAGCGACTTGCGTTCTCTGGGTGGAAAGGTGAAATTGAAATGAATTCAATCGGTCATACACTGAAGCTGACTCTGTTCGGAGAAAGCCACGGTGAGATCGTCGGAGCACTTCTTGACGGCGTTCCTGCAGGCACTGAGATTGATATACGGGAGGTGCAGAGGGAACTGGACCTGCGAAGGCCCGCGCCCCTGATTGGAACAGCGAGGCATGAGGCAGACATCGTCAGTGCCAGGGGCGGTATACTGGACGGCAGGCTTACCGGAACACCACTGATGCTGTTGTTTGAAAACACTGATGTCAGAAGCGCCACATACAGCGAAAGGGGACGGATTCCACGACCTGGTCATGCAGACTATACATCATTCGTAAAATACAGGGGATATGCGGACTACAGGGGAGGTGGCCAGTTTTCCGGCAGGATGACGGCACCGCTGGTTGCAGCAGGCGCTGTCGCAAGGCAGTATTTGCGGCTGAAGGGCATAGGCGTCGCAGCAAGAGTCGTGAGCATTCATGATGTTGCAGACAGCGGTAAATACACATTCAGCCAGATAGAGCATGGCAGGTTCCAGAACGAAGTGAGGTGCATCGACCCGGCAGCCGCCTCGCTGATGAGGGAGAGAATACTTGATGCACGAAGGAAGGGTGACAGTGTGGGTGGCGTCATAGAGTGTGTTGCATCCGGGGTGCCGCCCGGCATCGGGGAGCCATTCTTCGATTCGATCGAGGGAGAGATTTCAAAGATGATGTTCTCCATCCCGGCAGTGAAGGGCGTCGAGTTCGGCTCCGGTTTCAGATCTGCGGCACTCCTGGGCAGTGAAAACAATGATCCGTTTGTCATAGAAACAGCGAATGGCATGAAAAGAGTCGCCACCGGCACAAACAATGCGGGCGGCGTTAACGGCGGGATAACCAACGGCATGGACGTTGTGTTCAGGGTGGCGGTGAAACCCACCTCGTCCATTTCAGTCCCTCAGAGGAGCGTTGACCTCGAAAGTATGGAGGAGACAGCGACGACAGTTAAGGGCAGGCATGACCCGTGTATAGTTCCGAGGGCGGTCATTGTGGTGGAGGCAGCCTGTTCAATCGCACTCACCGACCTGTATCTGCGGAGCGGATTTCAGTGAACAAGGAAGAAATCGATTCGATAAGGAATAAGATAAGGGCTGTGGATGAAAAAATACTCGCCCTTGTGGCGGAGAGGCTGAAGGAAGCAGAAGCTATAGGAAGACTGAAGAGAGACAACAGCGCCCCTCTCAGGGATTATACTGTAGAGGCCCAGGTGCTGGAGCACGCAGAGGATGTATGTTCAAGGCTTGGGGTGGACAGGCAGATCGGCAGGGATGTCGCAAAGATACTGATAAACGCGGCTGTTTCGGTGCAGTCCTACAGCGACATCAGGGTCTACAGGGGAACAAGCAAGAAGATTTTCATTGTGGGGGGAAACGGAAAAATGGGTCGCTGGTTCTCCAGTTTCTTCAACATACAGGGACATGATGTCTCCGTGAACGACGTAACGGGTGACTCACCATACAGGTCGGAGGGGATCGAGGAGGGGGCCGCCAACGCCGACGTTGTGCTCCTTTCAACACCGATTTCAGTCACGCCTTCACTGCTTTCGAGGGTCATGTCGACAGGGACACAGGCACTCGTCCTGGACAGCTGCAGCCTAAAGTCACCTATCGTCTCGCTGCTGAGGCGCGGTGCAGCAGAAGGCATGAAGGTTGCAAGCATTCATCCCATGTTCGGTCCCGGCGCCAGGACACTTGCAGATCAGCATCTCATTGTCTGCGACTGCGGAAGCGCTGCCGCTGCCGATGAGGCAACCTCCCTGTTCAGTGACACCTGCCTTTCGATAAGCAGGCTTGAGGTGGAGAGTCATGACGAGCTGATGGGCTATCTTCTTGGAATGACGCACGCAGCCAACATAATGCTCTTCAACGCTCTCGCATACGGCGGCAGAAACTACGCCGAGCTCTCCAGATTTGCGAGCACAACATTCACGAAACAGATGCAGACAACATTCGACGTTGCAGTCGAGAATCCCTCTCTTTACTATGAAATACAGAACCTCAACAGCCACAGGGAACGCGTCTTCTCCCTGCTTGAGAAGTCACTTGCCGATCTCAGGAGAGCCTCATTTTCTGCCGACTCATCGGACTTCATCCTGCTGATGGAGAGGGGAAGGGAGTTCTTCCGGGGGTATGGGCAGTGAGCACGCTGCGTGCCGCTGTGCTGGGTGCGAGCGGAATGGTCGGGCAGCGTTTCTGCGAGATGCTGTCCGATCACCCGTACTTCGACCTGCCCGCGCTCTACGGTTCGGAGAAGGGAGGCGAGAGGACCGTGTCAGATGTCCTCACAATACCCGATTCACGTATTTCCGAAGAGCTGCTTTCAGCACGGATTATGCCTTTTGATCTGGAGGCTGTCGCCAGTGAGAAGTATGACGCAGTCTTCAGCGCGCTTCCCACGGATGTTGCCGCAGCATCCGAGGTGGAACTGATGCGAAGGGGGTGCAGGTTATTCACAAATGCATCACCGAACAGGATGCGCTCCGATGTGCCGCTTGTTGTTCCGGAGGTAAATCATGAGCATCTGTCGATGGTCGAGGGAAAGAATGGTTTCATAGTCGCAAACGGCAACTGCAGTTCAATCGGCCTTGCGATGGGCCTCAAACCGATAGCAGCACTTGGCCTGAGGAGCGTGGTCGTCACGACAATGCAGGCGCTTAGCGGTGCCGGTTATCCGGGTGTTCCCTCCCTCGACTCCAGTGCCAATATTGTGCCATTCATAGACTCCGAGGAGGAGAAGATGTCGCAGGAGATACCCAAGATGCTCGGCTCGCTTGAAGACGGCTCGGTGCGGCGCTCATCGGTGGAAGTCAGCGCGACATGCACCAGGGTGCCCGTCAGGGACGGGCATATGGAGTCAGTCACTGTCAGGGTGGGAAGGGAGACGGATGCTGCTCAGATAGCCGGCCTCTTCAACTCCTTCACATCTCTCCCTCAGCGCCTCTCACTTCCTTCCGCACCAGCCAGGCCAGTCATCTGCAGGCATGAGAAGAACAGGCCCCAGCCGCTGCTGGACGTGAACGCCGGGTCACCTGAGAGGGCCAGGGGAATGGCTGCGACAGTCGGCAGGATAAGGGTCGAGGGTGAACGCGTCCGGTTCATCATACTCACACACAACACAATCAGGGGTGCGGCGGGCGGCTCGGTGCTGAATGCAGAGATACTGCACAGCAAGGGTGTGATATGAGTGGCAGACGAGACTGCAGTAATGAAATTTGGCGGCTCCTGCCTGAGGGACACGTCGTCTGTGAGCAGGATACGCTCAATAGTTTCCGTCGAGCGCAGATGCATACTTGTCGTCAGCGCGATTTCGGGAGTCACCGACAGCATAATGGGCGCCATAACGGGCAGGCTGAGTGAAAAGGGAATAGAGTCATTCTCACGATCACTTGCTGCGATCCATACAGGCATGTTGTCCGAGTTCTGCAGCGGCGAACAGCTCAGACGGCACACAGATGAGATTAACAGGATAGTCGGCAGTTTCAGCAGGATACTGTTCGGCGTCTACTACACGGGCGAACTCACTCAGAGGACGAAGGCGCTGCTGCTCAGCTTCGGCGAGCGGCTGTCCGCCAGGGTGGTCGCGGCAGCGATTGATGCCGGTGGCCGGCGCACGAGGGTTTTCGATGCGGACGCTCTACCCCTTCTGACCGACAACAATTACGAGAATGGAAACGCACTTCTAAAACCCACAAGGAGAAAGGCGGGTCCCAAGCTGAAAAAAGCGCTAGAAGAGGGGCTGATGCCGGTTGTAACAGGCTTCTTCGGCACGAACGGCGATGGCCATGTTACTCTTCTTGGCAGGAACGGTACAGACTACAGTGCCTCTGTTATTGCCTATGCAGTCGGTGCAGGCAGGCTAGTCATCTGGAAAGATGTCGACGGCTTCCTCACAGCAGACCCCGATTTTGTGCCCTCAGCGAAGTTGATATCCGAGCTTTCGTACGACGAGGCTTCCGAACTCTCATACTTCGGAGCGAATGTCCTGCATCCCAAGGCTGTCGAGCCGGCCGAGGAGGGCAATATAAGAATAAGGATAAGGAACATGGACAAGCCTTTTTCCGACGGGACACTTGTCACTTCGGGCAGGAAGAAGACTGCCGGCATCGTGAAGAGCGTTTCCTGCCTGAAGAACCTGGCCATAGTTCGCGTCTATGTCAGCGGCGGTGGTTTTCAGTCAGGCACAATTTCACACATATCCGGTTTCATTGGAAGAGCGGGGGTCAACATCATGTCCGCCACAACATCACAGACATGCATAGCCTTCCTTGTGCAGTCTTCCGACCTTGACATGGCTGTTGCCGCTTTGAGGGATAGAACAAACAACGGCATTGAGAAGATAGAGACCGAAAGGCAGGTGGCGCTCATGTGTGTCGTCGGCGAGGGGCTGGGCACAACGAGGGGAATAGCCGCCAGGGTGTTCACAGCCATTTCAAAGATCGGCGTGAATGTGGGCATGATGTCGGCGGGTGCGTCAAGGGCGGCATACCATTTCACAGTGAAAATGAACGCACTCAAAAGCGCCATGAACGCCGTGCACGGCGCATTCTTCGGTGACTGAAATGATTTTCAGAAAGTCCTTTTCAGCCGAATCACCGGTGGATATTTTTTCCCGGATGATCAATTCCGGCAGCGACTGCTTCCTGCTGGAAAGCGCATCCGGACCTAGCAGGTCCGCCCGTTACAGTTTCATCGGTGCTTCGCCGGAACAGAAGGCTGTGTACTCCGGGGGCAGAATAAGCTTTGACGGCTCAAGCCGGAAGGAGCGCATAGACGCCTTCCTGAAGGAGAACATGCGACGCAGGAAGCCTTCTTTGACAGTTCCCTATCCGTACACGGGCGGTTTTGTAGGCTATTTCTCGTATGACACAGTAAGGAGCTTCGAGCAGCTGCCTGACAGGCACGGCCCCTCCGGTTTTCCGGATGCAGAACTCGGGCTGTTCACTGACGGTTTCATCTGTGATCACATTGGCGGCGGCAGCTATTACTTCTCCTGGGGGGATGACAGGGAGAGGGAGCTGCTTTCGGCCGATCGGGCGGAACAGGAGGCAGCGGTTCTCCGCGCAAGGCCGGAAATACCGAAGAGCAGGTATCTGGCCTCTGTTGAGAAGGCGAAAGAGTACATAACGGAAGGCGACATATTCCAGGTCGTCCTTTCAAGGAGGCTTTCACTGAGCGGAACCAGGGGGATGCTCCCCTTCTACACCGCACTCAAGGCAATCAATCCCTCCCCGTACATGTACTACGTGAAATTCGGCGACAGGGAAGTCATCGGTTCCAGCCCGGAAACACTTGTGAGGGTTGAGGGGAGGGATGTCATCACTTACCCGATTGCAGGCAGCCGGCCTGTCACCGGCAATATTGCAAGAGACAGGGAACTGGAGACCGAGCTGCTTGCAGATCAGAAGGAACGGGCGGAGCACAACATGCTTGTCGACCTTGCAAGGAACGATGTCGGCAGGGTATCGGGATTCGGCACCGTGAGCGTCCCTGAATACATGAGAGTGGAGAAATACAGCCATGTGCAGCACATTGTCTCCCGGGTGGAGGGAAAACTGGCGAGGGGGCGAACTGCAGTCGATGCTCTCTTCTCCGTATTCCCGGCAGGAACAGTCAGCGGCGCCCCGAAGATAAGGGCGATGGAGATCATTGACGAGCTTGAAAGTTCGAGGAGGGGTCCTTATGCCGGCGCAGTCGGCTACTGCTCATTCAACGGCTCCCTGGACAGCGCCATATCGATCAGGACGCTGTTCAAGAAGGGTGATAGTGCATTCCTCCAGGCGGGCGGCGGCATAGTCCACGATTCAGTCCCTGAAAATGAGTTCGCAGAGACAGAGAGCAAGCTGGGCGCACTGCTTGCTGTCGCGGGAGTGCTGTGAAATGAAGCTGCTGCTTGTAGACAATTACGACTCCTTCTCATACAACCTCTACCAGAAACTGGGCCAGGCCGGCTTCAGAATCACAGTCAGGCGAAATGACCAGCTTTCAATGAAGGAGTTCCGGAAGATGGATCCGGACTGCATAGTCATATCACCCGGGCCCGGAACGCCCTCAAAGAAGAGGTACTTCGGAGTGAACCTTGAGCTCATACGCATGGACAGCGGTATACCGCTCCTAGGCGTCTGTCTCGGCCATCAGGGCATAGCACACGCATTCGGAGGACGCGTCGTACACGCCGAGCGGGTAATGCACGGCAAGACTTCCCTGATATCCCATTCGCAGGAGGGCATTTTCGACGGAGTGGAGTCGCCGACGCAGGGAGGAAGGTACCACTCGCTGCTGGTCGAGCATGAGTCACTCCCGTCCTCGCTGGAAGTGACTGCAATGAGCGAGACAGGGGAGATAATGGCTCTAAGGCACCGCAAACGGGAGGTATACGGTCTTCAGTTTCATCCCGAGTCGATACTGACGCCGTCAGGCTACGACATACTGCTCAATTTCAGGAAGATAGTGAGGGGATCCATCTGAAGGGAATTCTGGCCAAGGTCTCCGACAGGATGGATCTCACAGAGGATGAGGCGAGGGAGGCGGCCATTTCAATAATGGAGGGAAAGGCAAGCGAGGCCGAGATGGCCTCCTTCCTGACAGGGATGAGGATGAAGGGTGAAACGGCCGAGGAGCTTGCCGCGATTGCAGGCGTGATGAGGGAGAGGTGCAAGAGGGTCAGGGCGCCTGACGGAACTATGGATCTGTGCGGTACCGGCGGCGCCAGGGTTAAGACATACAACGTCTCGACAGTCAGCTCGTTTGTTGTCGCATCCTCGGGCGTACCTGTTGCGAAGCACGGCAACAGGTCAGTCACAAGCAGAAGCGGAAGTGCGGACCTGCTCGAGGCTCTCGGCATCAACATATCGATTGAGCCCGACAGGGCATCGGCAATGCTGCGTGAAGCGGGCATCACTTTCCTGTTTGCGCCTCTGTACCATCCGGCGATGAAGAACGTGTCGCCTGTCAGGAAGGCGCTGCCTTTCAGGACTGTATTCAACATACTAGA
>JAJYOM010000016.1 GCA_021796175.1 Thermoplasmata archaeon | reverse complement strand
TATTGAGGGTGAGGTAACGAGTGCAAAGACAGCGATGAGGATCAGCGCAATTCCGAATGCAAGTGAACCTGCGGTGTATCCCGCAACTGCAATTATGCCCCCGAGGACAACATTACCCGTCCCCCTGCCTATTCCCCTGAACAGGTAGATGTTGCCTTTCATCCTCCCCAACATCCCGGTCTCCACGGTTGCCTGTATGAATGCACTGTAGCCTGTGTAAAACAGCGGATCGACGCTGCCGACAAAGAACCACAGCGCATACAGCGCAGGCAGGCTGCCAAGCACAAGAGGGCTCATCGAAAGCAGCACCCCCTCCAGGAGAGTCGCGATCATCAGCGATATCCCCAGTCTGCCGCTCGGATTTATCCTGCCGTAGATGAAATTGCCGGTAAAACCGCCCGCGAAAAGCGCCGCATTGAACAGGCCGAAGTTCAGTGCTCCATTTCCTCCACCGATATAGAAGGCCGAGATAACTGCAATCAGCAGGAAGGGAGCAATCGAGAAAAAGCCCTGGACACCGCTCAGGTAGAAGAAGGCACGCAAATCCCTCCTCTCCCCACTGACAAGCTCCCTCCATCCCTCCACGAGCTTCGAGGCGGTGCCGGAACTTCTGACACCCGAAACTTCCACCCCCGGAACACTTACCGAGAGCATCAGCACAGTCGCCAGAAGGAAAGATGTGGCGTAGATGGCTGAGGCACCGCCCACACCTACCACCGCGAGCGCCACACCACCCATCGCATTAATGAGCACGCCGGAGCCACCCCCAACCGCCATCATAAGCGAGTTTGCCCTCAGCAGCTGCTCCCGCCTGATTATCAGCGGCAGTATCACCGAATACGCAAGCCACGGAAAATCCCAGAGCAGAGCCATCAGAAAAACAACGAGCAGTATCAGCGGAACTGAAACCACATGCGTCAGGACTGCGAATGTGAGCAGGATCGCAAGAATGGCCTGCACGGGGAAAAGCCATGTCACAAACTTTTTCTTGTCAGCGCTCGCATCAATAACTGGGCCAACAACAAAGGTCAGTGAATATGTTGCGAACTCGACGAACAGCACAGTGCCTGCAAAAAGTGGCGAACCCGTCGTGCTGAGCGCAAGCCACACAATTGCAAGCTCAAAAAGGCCGTACCCCATATCAGAGGTTATGTTTGCGAGCCAGAATCTGATGAAATTTCCGTTACGTACAATCTCCCTGTACGATGCCCAGTCGCTCATTCAACCCTCACGATTGCCGGCCGTTATTACTATCTTTGTCCACATCGTTACTGCTGACAGCATTTGTGCTGTGCAACAGACTACAGACTGAAATAGTGAACACCGCTTCCACCCGCAGGCGAATTGGCAGGAGCTGGCGTCTAAATGGCATTTAGCATTGAAAAAATCAGGGCTGATGACTACGGCAGTATTGCTCCGCAGCTGAACTCGGTTGAAACTGCGGATCCTTTTGCATATGTCGATCTGATTCAGGAGCCCGAGAATTGCACGCTGCACGTTGCCAGGAATGAGGGCAGGGTTGTCGCATACCTGCACCTCTACCAGCAGAAGTACGCCATCTACAGACTGGCCGGGGACGCAGATGGCGCATCCATGCTCCTGAAAAACATAGGATCGGGCCCGGCAATACTCATGTGCCAGGCGCATCTCATGGAAGCGATGAAAAGCGCCTTTCCCTCGGCACCATCATACATGGAATATCTCATGACAGTGGGGCGCGAAGAGGAGAACACTTCCGGTTCAGACAGTGCGGTAAGGCTCGAGCCTGCATACGCTGAGCAGCTTTTCAACCTCTATGCGTCGGGCGAATTCTCTTCGAGGACAGCATTCAATTCCATCGACTCCTACCGTGCGCTGCTGGAGAGTGAGCCAACATTCGGCATACTGGATGATTTTAAGCTTGTGTCCGCAGCAACTGCCTTTTCCGGCAGCAGCTCTTTCGGGATGGTTGGCGGCGTCTTCACCTCCCGGGAACACAGGGGAAAGGGATACGGCACGTCGGTCGCTTCAGCAGCAACCCGGCATGTTCTGTCCGTGTCGGACAATTCATTGCTCTATGTGAGGACGGACAATGGGAACGCAATCAGTGCATATGAGAAGATAGGCTACAGGCACAGGGAGAGATGGGCGTTCTTCGATATTGGAACAGGCATTGTACCGTGAAACCGGGGACACAATAAAATACAGCAATATTTCTCAATCAGCAGGATGCCACTGTAGCTCAGCTGGTGAGAGCGACGGTTTCGTAAACCGTAGGCCGGGGGTCCGAATCCCTCCAGTGGCTCTCAGAATTGGTTCAGGTGCACCTCAGCGCCATCGTTCAATTACTCAATATCCTCCGGGAGCCCGGATTGACGGAATGGCCTCTCAGCCCTTCCCCTTGTAAACCCGGCCATCGCAGGATTCCCGGAAAGCCGGAAGCATCAGTTTCCCGACTGCGGCCAACAATTACAGGATCGTATAGGCAGCTGATGTTCCTGCATCAGTCCAGCGAACCGGGCTTCCAGCAGCCTGAGCCTTCCCGAGATGAACGTGTCGCCACATCCGGTTGAACAGGAGTGAATTTTGTCAATCCGATTCAAAAATCCTTTCTGTATTGACATTAACGAATCTCCTGCGCCAATTCGCGTATCCGTTCTATGGGCGGCTCACTGCTTGCCAGTCAGGTCAAACCAATCTGAGATCCCGGACCCGCGATTGCAGCCCGCGTGCCCTTATCAGCGAAAGGTGCTGATTAAACGCCAGAGTCTCCCTGCTTCTGGAAGAAAGAAGTGAATGAGCGCGTCATTGTTTCTTTTCAGACATGTTGAGTGCAACAGCTTCCCGAATCAGTTTCTTGAATGCCGTTTCGTCTATCCGATCGCCATGATGTATGTCGATGGCGCGAGTAGTGTTGCCGCCCAGGTTGCCGTTGAATAACTTTGACGGGTCTCTGAGAAATGCACCCCTGGCGAACGTCAGCTTGACATGCTCTTTGTATGTCTCTCCAGTGCAGATGATTCCATCATGTGACCACACCGGAATGCCGTCGGGCGCGCTTGGTTTTCTCCATTTCTGTTCTTCCGTAACTCCCGGGTCGGCATCTATGATCATCTGCCTTACGTTTTCGAGCGTCCTGCTGCGCCAGTCGTGAGTGTCCCCTCTCACTTTCGTTTTCGGCCTTGCCGCCTGTCTTTCCCCTTTTGAGTCTGAGCTTTTCATCGACGGGACCTTTCCAGGTTCAGTGTTGCTCTTATTGAAATCGGGTTATTTGAAACGGACTGCCATTCACACAGGTTCGGGCAGACGCCAACTCTCTGAAGAACAGACTGAACTGAAAATCGGCCGGCATATCGACTGCGAAGGATCCTTCAGGCGCTTTGTCTGGCCGAATGACTGCTATCCCGGCTCTTATACAGAGAACCCACCACACTTAAAATGGCGCTGTGCAGCATTCATACCGGATTTATAGCTTGTCGCGATTCGGTTTGAGCAGATGAAACGCTCTTCCGTCGCCGCTGTCTTTTTTGTAGTCGCAGCTATCATTGTTGCCGTTGTCGCTGCAGATTTCTTCATGTTTATCTCACAGCAGTTCCCGAAAGAGGCGACGGCTGCAATACCTGGCAGTTCCCACTCATTCAGTCTTGATCCGTTCAACAACACCTCCGGGACAATGTTCACGCTCAGCATGACGCTTTCCGACTACCGTGGAGGGCTCCTGACACTGGATACCGTCATAGCGATAAAGTCTACTTATTTCCCCGCAACTCCTGCAGAAAACCTGACGTTGTTCAGGCTCACTCAGGGCACCCCGTATGCTGTTGCATTCTTTCCCGTAGTGACTGCGACTACACTGGGGAGGAACACGGGTTCCGGGCACAGCAGGATATCGAATTCCAATACATCAAGCCTGGTCGCCGGCGGACCAGTACTGATATGGACTGCAGGCAGCGACTGGGTCGTGCCGATGACAAGCATGGATCTTCCTGCAGGCAGTTACAGCATCAGCTACCAGCTGATGTTCACCAGTATCGAACCCGGTCAGTCCGCTCTAAATGTCACAAGTGCCGCTTCCAGCGTCAGACTGGTTGACCTGCAGGCATCGTCAACCACAACATTCTTCGGTGGAATTCAACTCAGCAACATTACCGCCTCCACGGGATAGCCGAATAACCTTCACCTGAAATGTTTGCGGCTCTGTCCGGTTGAACCGGCGGCGGTGCAGAGCAGTTCCGCCGCTACCGGCAACCGGCGCACATTCGCCGTTCGATTGTTGTAAAATAATCATATTATAACCCGCACCTCAAAGGTCTTCCGCTCGGCCGCCCGAAATGAAGGCTGTGCAATACTGAAAGCTGATTCGAAATGGACCCTGTGAATGAAAGACCGGTGACTGCCAGGCCCGCAACGAAGGGCATCAGGAGTGTACGCCTGTTGTTCTATTCCCTGCTCTCCTCAATCTACATTCTGATTGAAGCCTCGCTGGGATATTTCGTTATAAAATGGAGTCATTTTCCGTCTGTAGTACTCTTCTGCATACTTTCGATACTCTTCCTTGGAACTGCCTACGGCATAACCAGGCAGATCGTTGCGCTGCTGATTCGCTATCGCCCGCTCCAGTCGCTTGACAGGGTTGACACGCAAAAGAGAGTCGCGCTGCTTTACGCCACGATGAACGATGTTGTTCCGGAATGCCTTCATTCAATCAGTCAGGACTATCCGTGTGATGTCTTTGTGCTCGACGATTCCACGAAGCCGGAGGCAAGGCAGGTGGTCGACGGCATTTCAGCCGAACGCAAGTACACCGTTGTCAGGAGAGAGAACAGGAGGGGTTTCAAGGCAGGCGCAATAAATGACTGGCTAATCAGCCATGGTGCAGGATACGACTATATTGTGCTTCTGGATGCGGACTCATACCTTCCCCCTGACTGGGTCGGTGAAACGCTCAAATACGCTGAGCATCCGGCAAACGGTGATGTGGCCATTTTCCAGGGCCTGATAAACATATGGAACCTCGACACGAGATTCGTCCACACGCTCGCTCCGATGGCGAGGATCGGGCAATTTGTCTGGGAGCAGAAGCTTGCAAATGCGCTGGACGCCGTATTCTGCTACGGCCACAATGTAATGCTGCGTGTGAGCGCACTGAATGAAACAGGCGGCTTCGTCGAGGGATATGTATCAGAAGACTTTGCCACCGCTGTCGCGCTCGCAGACAGGGGATGGCATTCCAGGTTCGTCCCGCTACACACTTATGAGGCTATGCCGGAGAATGTGAGGGGATTCGTGAGAAGACAGAACAAGTGGACCAGGGGTTCAATGGAATTCTTCGGCTTTGCCGGGAGGTCAAGGATTAGCCGGGAAAGGAAATTCCACCTGCTGCAGATACCTCTCGGCCACATGACGAACCTGCTGCTGCCTGTTGGAATGATTCTCACCGTGTACGGCTTCGCATCAACACCTGCAGGCGCCGCCGCATTCCTCTCTGCGCTCATCTCCAATCCTCCGGCCGTCATATGGTCGGTGCCTGTTCTCAGATTCATGATCGTGTTTGGTGCACTGGCATCCATTCCATCATTCCTTGTCCGGTACGTCTGCAGGATAAGCTGGCCCACTGTTTTCAGGCACAGATGGCTCAGCTCTGCGATAAGCACGCTGTCCCTGCCCTATGAATTCAAGAGCATGCTCTCCTACTTCTTTACCGGCCTCAAGACAATTCCAGTGACGCCGAAGAGCGAGAAACCGCTGTCCATGGGTGAGGTATTCTCCCTCTCCTCCTACTCGATAGCCCTCGAATGCGTGCTTGTCACCGGAATACTGATTTTCAATCCACTGGCCGCGCTCTTCAATTCCACATGGCTAATTCCAATGATATTCTCCCCCCTGATCATATTGAAGTTCAACGGAAAGACCAGCTACTTCAGTCAACAGAGTTCAGAGATGCTGGACAGAGTGGGTGCGTCATGCCTGTTCCCAAATCCACCGGGCGTAAACGCACTGCTCAAAAAGGTGCCTGTGGGCGCTCCTGCTGAGGCTGTGCAGTAACATGCCTGCGTTGCGTTTAAGTGCACTCAAGTGAATCCCCCTGCCGGTAACTATGCCTATAGAGCATCCGGTGGGGTTGAATTCGATACTGGTGGCAATCGATTCATCCAAGAGATCTGTCAAGGCGCTTGAATTCTCATTCAAGCTGCTGAAGGGCAATAGAAATGCCAGGCTGTACATACTGAACGCGGTCAATCCCATATTGCTTCGTGTCAGCGGCGACGCGCCACAGGCAGGCATAATGGTTGTCGAGAAGCAGGAGGAGGAGCTTGACGAGTCCAAGAAGCTCATAAGGAAGGCGGTCGCCCATGCCAAGGCCAACGGCATACTGAATGTGGAGGGCATAGTCAGGGAACAGGATCCTGTCAAGGCGGTGGTTCAGGCCGCAGACAGGATAAAGCCGGATCTCATAGTGCTCGGGAACAGGGGCCGCTCGTTCAGGCGCGGCATATTCTTCGGATCAATTTCGCAGCGTGTTGCGGCCGACTCGCCGGTATCAGTGCTCATCGTCAAGTGATCCTGAGCACAACCGCGCCATTCACAGCACTGTGTTTCAGCTTTTCGAGAGCCGTGTTTGCCCGGTCAAACGGCAGGACCTCTACCTCGCTTCTTAAACCGAGCCTCAGTGCCATCTCCAGAAACTCCTTCGCATCCGCTCTTGTGTTTGCCTCGACACTGAACAGCTTCTTCTCATTGAAGAGGTGGCCATTGTAATCCATTTCAGGCAGCCGGTCGAGATGCACCGCGGGGACGGCAACCTTCCCTCCTGGCCTGATGCTCTCAAGCGCCTGTTTCACAACATTTCCGGAGGGCGCGAATACAATGGCCGAATCGAATTTCTCCGTTAATCCGGCCAAACCTGTCACGCCGGACTGTATAGTCTCCGAAGCGCCGAGCTGCGACGCCAGCTTCAGGTGCTCCTCGCTGCGTGAAACCACGCACACATCCATCCCCATTCCTGCGGCAAGCTGGACCGTCAGGTGAGCCGAGCCACCGAAACCAAAGATCCCGAGTCTGCCCGCAGGACCGGGAAGGGCGAGTTTGAGTGCCCTGTAACCGATGATGCCCGAGCACATGAGCGGCGCTGCTTTTTCAGGTGCCAAACCGGCAGGGACCGGGAGCATATACTCTTCCCTTCCCAGTGCATATTCTGCATATCCGCCGTTGACCGAGTAGCCGGTGAACACCTTCTGAGGGCAAAGGTTCTCCCTGCCGCTGATGCAGTAATCGCACCTGCCGCAGGCGGCATGCAGCCACATTATGCCTGCCGTATCTCCCGCAGCAAATCTGCTCACTGCTTTCCCTGCCCTCTCGACAGTGCCTATTATCTCATGACCTGGAACTATGGCATCTGAAAGGGGCGGCAGGTCCTCTTCCACTATGTGAAGATCCGTCCTGCAGACACCGCATGCCCCTACCCTGACAAGAACTTCATGCTCTCCAGGCTCAGCGATATCAACCTCTTCCTGAACAAGCCACTGTCCCTCCGTCCCTGTTTTGTGCACCATTGCCTTCATACTTACCTGCCCCATGATTGTGAACGGAAACACTCCCTTGCTCTACCCCAATTGTTTTCTATCTTAATTGATTATGACGAAAAGATGATGCAGATAGTCGATGCAGGGCCCGAGAGGTATGACATACGGTCATTCCTCACAGCATACAGCGGGGCCGTAACCGATTTCGGCGAGTCCATTCCTCCAAACTGGATTGATGACAGGCTCTCGGCGATCTCGAGCGGTGAAGAATTCTGTATAGGTGCGGTGGAAGATGATCAGCTCTCAGGTATACTCAGCTACAGCTATGCTGACAGGAAGGGTTATTCATTCGCATGCTGGGCAGATGAAGATGTTGACAGGGAAGGGCTGATACTGCTTATCAGGGAGTTTGCAAACAGGTCGCCGGAAGGAATGAAACTGAGGATCAGCGGCCTTCATCCGAACATCAGCATGGAATTGATGTCTGCGGTTGCCCAGGAAATGGGCTTCACTACCAGCCGCCGCTTCGAGATGACTGCTGTCCTTGATGAAAGTGTGGAGGCATTTGATGCCCCGTCCGGGCTGACCACAGTCCCTCTTACGAAATACAATGAGGTAGTGCTCGCCCGGCTTGACTGGTCTGCCTTCCAGGGTACGGCCGACGCGACGCTCTTCTCCGAAAACGAGGAGGAAAACAGGAAGCTCTTCAAATCATTGCTCTCAGGGGACTTCGGACCGGTACTCTCAGACGCCTCGCTATGCGTTCTCAGGGATGGCGAGCCCTGCGCCCTGATAGCAGTCACTGACATGGGGGATGCTGCTTTTGTGGCGGATATTGCCGTCCTGCCGGATATGAAGGGAAAGGGAACGGGCAGGTTCCTGCTTGTGAACGCAATGAAAGCGGCGAGAAAGATGAGGAAACAGAGAATGTCCCTGTGGGTCTCAGAGGGAAACACACCCGCGCTTGCACTTTACAAGTCCCTCGGCTTCGGCATAAAGAGGACAGGTGTCTACTACATGAGGGAGAGCAAATGACTTTCCTCACCCCTCTGGAAAATGGCATAATTATATAATTATATATTAATTTATTGTGGCTGCAGCCACTGATTGTCAAGGCTGCCTCTCACTCCGTTCCTATATCGCCTGCCGAATGGATGCGGCATCATCCCGAACGGGCTTTCCGTGCCTGTTCATAACAGGCATTTTTGAGGCACTGTACAAGATTATTTATATTCTCATATAATCAGTCTTACTGCCGATTAGGGCATCGGTTATTTTCAAACCGAAAAAGAAGGGAAAATGGGTCAGTTGAAGGGATGTGGTCCAGTTGGAAAATGGTGATTATACAGCTGAGAGTATACAGGTTCTTGAAGGGCTGCAGGCGGTCAGGAAAAGGCCAAGCATGTACATTGGCAGCACTGACCACAGGGGCCTCCATCATCTTGTTTACGAGATACTTGACAATGCAATCGACGAGGCTATGGCCGGTTTCTGCAGCAACATCACTGTGACTATCTACCAGGACGGCTCGGTCTCCGTCCAGGATGACGGCAGGGGCATACCGACTGATATGCACCCGAAGTACAACAGGCCGGCAATGGAGATAGTGATGTCCACGCTCCATGCGGGCGGAAAGTTTGACAAGAAGAGCTATCAGGTATCGGGTGGCCTGCACGGCGTGGGTCTCTCCGTTGTCAACGCCGTTTCCGAATGGCTGACGGCAACTGTCTGGAGGAATGGCAGGGAGTACGTGCTCAATTTCGACAGGGGCGTGGTCAGGGGCGGGATGGTTGAACATGAGCCATCCATAAACCTCAGGAAGGCGGACGGGACTTTCTCCACAGGTACAAGGATACATTTCAAGCCTGACGCGCAGATATTCCAGGAGACATCCTTCGATTACACTACGCTGGAGACACTGCTCAGGGAGCTTGCCTATCTCAACAACGGGCTCACAATCGTGTTCGACGACCAGAGATCCGGGAAGAGGAATAGCTTTCACTACGATGGCGGCATAGTTGATTTTGTACGCTTTCTGAATGGTGTGAAGACACCCCTCCATCCTGACCCCGTGTATCTTTCCAAGACATCCGACGGTGTTCAGGTGGAGGCTGCGATGCAGTACACCGATTCATATAATGAGAGCATCCACACGTTCGTCAACAACATAAACACTGTAGAAGGGGGAACGCACCTTGTTGGTTTCAGGGCCGGCCTTACAAGGACAATCAACGACTATGCAAGGAAATACAACTTCCTCAAGGAGAATGAGGAGCCCCTTGCTGGTGAGGATGTGAGGGAAGGTCTCACTGCAATTGTCAGCCTGCGCGTACCCGAGCCGCAGTTCGAGGGACAGACCAAGACAAAACTCGGAAACAGCGAGGTGAGGGGCATTGTCGAGAGCGCTATCTACGAGCAGCTGAGCATATATCTTGAGGAGAATCCGAAGACAGCCTCGTCTGTCATCGGCAAAGCGGTCCTGGCCTCCCAGGCGAGGGAAGCTGCCAGGAAGGCGAGGGAGCTGACAAGGCGCAAGGGCCTGCTTGAGAGCGGCAACCTGCCGGGAAAGCTTGCCGACTGCAGCGAGAAGGACCCCGCCAAGTGCGAACTCTTTGTTGTCGAGGGTGATTCCGCTGGCGGGAGCGCGAAGCAGGGAAGAAACAGGGCGACACAGGCAATACTCCCTCTCTGGGGCAAGATTCTCAACGTCGAGAAATCAAGGCTCGACAAGATACTTAAAAATCAGGGTGTCAGGACACTCATTACCGCAATAGGCGCCGGCATTGGAGAGGAATTCGACATAAACAATGCCAGGTACCACAAGATAATACTGATGACCGATGCAGACATTGACGGGGCGCACATAAGGACGCTCCTGCTGACATTCCTCTACAGGCATGCAACACCGCTGATAGAATCAGGTTTCGTTTACATCGCACAGCCGCCGCTCTACAGGCTGAAGAAGGGAAACACAGAGGTGTACCTTTACAGCGACAGGGAGCTCGAAGAGAAGTTGAAGGAGATGCCCAGCGCTGTCATACAGAGATACAAGGGCCTGGGTGAAATGAATCCGGGGCTGCTGTGGAGCACAACGATGAACCCCGAGACAAGGATAATCAAGCAGGTCACGATCGAGGATGCTGTTGAAGCTGAAATGCTGTTTACAACACTGATGGGTGACGCAGTCGAACCCAGGCGGCTTTTCATTCAGGAGCATGCAGCCGAAGTGGAGAACCTGGATGTGTAGGTGTTAGTCCATGGCATCAGATGATAATCCGCAGCCGTCACAGAAGATAGTGAACAGGCCGATTGAGATAGAGATGCGCAAGTCGTACATCGACTACGCAATGAGCGTCATAGTCGGGCGCGCACTGCCGGATGTCAGGGACGGACTGAAGCCCGCCCACAGGCGGATTCTGTTCGGTATGAACGAGCTTGGTGCGAATTCCAACAGGGCATACAAGAAGTGCGCCAGGATCGTCGGAGATGTGCTGGGCAAGTACCATCCACACGGCGACCAGGCTATCTATGATACACTGGTCAGGATGGCCCAGTCATTCTCAATGCGTTATCCGCTCATCGACGGGCAGGGCAATTTCGGGAGCATTGACGGCGATACAGCTGCCGCGATGAGATACACGGAATGCAGGCTATCCCGGATAGCGGAGGAGATGCTGCAGGATCTTGACAAGGAAACAGTTGTCATGAACGACAACTTTGATGCAACACTCAAGGAACCGGAAGTGATGCCTTCCAAGTTTCCCAACCTTCTTGTGAACGGCTCCAACGGCATAGCGGTCGGCATGGCGACAAATATGCCGCCGCACAACCTGAACGAAGTAGTCGAGGGCCTGATACATCTAATTGACAACCCTGACGACGATCTTGCACAGATAATGGAGCGTATCAGGGGTCCTGACTTCCCGACGGGCGGCATAGTCTACGGTCTCAAGGGACTCGTTGAAGCATACACAACGGGCCGGGGCAAGATTGTTGTAAGGGCAAGGACACAGGTCGAGGAGGAAGGTGGCAGAAGAAGAATAATCGTTTCTGAGATTCCGTACCAGGTCAACAAATCCGCCCTGCTTGAGGACATTGCAAGGCTTGTCAAGGAGAAGAAGGTCGACGGCATCACCGACCTCAGGGACGAGTCGGACAGGGACGGCATGAGGATTGTTATTGAGCTGAGAAGAGACGCAATGGAGGACATTGTGCTCAACCAGCTCTACACTCACAGCCAGATGGAGGTCACATTCGGCATAATCAACATAGCACTTGTGGACAACCAGCCGAAAGTGCTCTCGCTGAAGGAGCTGATGAGCAGCTTCATTCTTTTCAGGAGACAGATAGTCAGGAAGAGGACCGAATACGACGTGAGACAGGCAAAAAAGCGTATGCACATTGTCGAAGGCCTGATGATCGCCGTTGACAACATTGACAGAATGATAGAGCTCATACGGTCATCGACTTCAGCCGATGAGGCGAAGGAGAAACTGATGGCAGTTGCCGACTGGGCAGGGCCTCCCCCGGTTACCACAGGGGCTACCGGCGGGGCGACGTACTCGCTTTCAGAGGAGCAGGCAAAAGCCATACTGGACATGAGGCTGCAGAAGCTGACGGGCCTTGAAATGGAGGGAGTCCACACAGAGTACAGGGATTTGCTTTCGACAATCGAGGGCCTTGAGAAGACACTGGCAGATGAGAGCAGGATACTGGATATCATAAAGAGCGAACTTTCAGAAATCAGGGACAGGTACGGAGACAGGCGCCTGACAGAGATAAACTCCGAAGGGCTGGAAATGACAATTGAAGACCTCATACCCGAGGAGGAAGTTATTGTCACTGTCACCAATCGCGGCTATGTCAAGAGGGTTCCGCTTGTTACCTATGAAATACAGCACAGGGGAGGCAAGGGGCTGACCGGTGTCGACACACATGAGGAGGACTATCTTGTCGACCTGTTCGTCACTTCAACCCACAGCTACATACTGTTTTTCACAAACCTGGGAAGAGTATACTGGCTGAAAGCGTACCAGATACCTGCGGGTTCCAGGCACAGCGCCGGCAGGCCTATCATAAACCTCCTGCCCAAACTCGAGGAGGGTGAGCACGTCATCGACAACATACCTCTGAAGGAATTCCAGCTGGAAAAATACCTCTTCTTTGCAACAAAAATGGGCAAGGTGAAAAAGACTGCTGTGATCGCCTACTCCCATATCAGGACGAACGGCATCATCGCAATAGGGCTCGAGCCCGGGGACGAGGTCATAGGGACAGTGATATCCGATGGCCACATGGACATGATGCTTGCCACCAGGGACGGCTTCGTCATCAGGTTCGACGAGTCAGACGTAAGGCCGATGGGAAGACAGGCGACCGGTGTCAGGGGCATCAGGCTGAGGAAGGGGGATGAGGTAGTCAGCATGGAGGCGTCATCCTCCGAGGGCAATGTGCTCCTCACTATAACGGAGAACGGTTACGGGAAGCCCTCCTGGGTCGGCGAATACAGAAAGACACGCCGCGGCGGAAAGGGTGTGATAACCATCAAGACGACTGAGAGAAACGGCAAGGTTGTTTCCGTCAGGGAATTCCTCACAGGAGACGAGGTTCTGGTGACATCCCAGGGCGGAATGGTCATACGCATTCCAATTGATGACATACGGGTCATGGGAAGGAATACACAGGGCGTAGCCATAATGCGGCTGGAGAAAGGGGACAGGGTTACGGCCACAGCCAGACTCGTCGGTTCAGAGCTTGAGGAGAGCGTCATAAGGGAGGGGGAGCAGGAGGAGCAGGCCAGAGCACAGACAGTTCAGAAGCAGCCTGGCATTGAGAAGGACGACAAGATGATTGTTCCACGCGAAGAACCTGAGGATGAGGAGTAACACCGTGTCAACACATTTGCGATTCCCCGCGCTTTGGCAGTCTGTGAGTTAGCAGCAGTGCAAATCGTCCGGCAATCTTTATATTGAAAAGGCAGAAATGGCTCATTCAGGTGCGTACAGATTGCTCAGAGACACCATATCAGGTCTTGACAGAGTCCTCAGGACAGACGTTGATTCACCGAAAGTCGTGCTGGTAATAGGTCCGCCTGGTTCAATGAAAACATCATTCTGCTTCTCTGTGATGTCGAAGCATCTTTCCAGCACAGATCAGATTGGCATGTACCTCACGCTTGAGGAGAACGCAGATAGCCATATGAAGAATATGAAAAGCATTGGAGTCTCGTTCACAAACAACGTTGTCATCGCCGACTTCACAGACATAAGGGAACTGGAGGAAGTCGGAAACGAGGATTCACCGGACTACATAATGCTCATAGAGAAGCTGGTGAGAAACTTCAGGCAGAAACACGGCAAGTCGTTCACCATGCTGGCAATCGACTCGCTTGGCGCCCTCTACTCGCTGATGGATGACAGCGTCTCAGTCAGGAAGAGCATGTACCACTTTTTCAAGAACATGAGGGACATGGGACTTTTCACAATGCTGATAATGGAAGGGAGCGTCTCCGAAGGCAAGTTCTACTCCGGCTCGGAGGCATTCCTGAGCGACGGCGTCGTCTACCTTGGAATGGACAGCACGAAGGGCAAGATCACGCGCTTTGTCCAGGTGGGCAAGATGAGGGCCTGCGAACACAGCATGGAACGGCATGCTGTCGAGATCGGCAAGAGCGGGCTGCAGGTTCTTGGTCCGCTTCTCTCCAACTGAATTTCCAGATAATTTATATTTTTATAAAAATTTTTATTTTTACTCCCTTCTCTTATTCGGGCAAACGATAAGCAGAGCAAAAATGCTTAATATAGTCAAATAAGCTATTCAGAGCAACCGAAGGGAACGGTATGCAGCAGGCCTCAGGCTCCTTGTGAACCGCAGCGCTGCGGGCCGTTTCTTGGAGGGTATTGAATGACTTCCGATACGCCAATATGGCAGGTTATTGAAGAAACTGCGGCCAAGCTGAAGAAGAAGCACGAAGAGATGGATGTGCGGGGCCAGGAGCTTGACAGAAAAGAGCACCAGCTCACGTCCCAGCAGTCCATACTAGAGGAGAAGGAAAGGAACCTCAATTCGAAGGAGGCAAGCCTGAAGGAGCTCCAGACCGTTCTCAGCGAGAGGGAGAAGAAGATCAGTGATAAGGAATCTGACATTCATGCTGCCGAAACTGCATTGAACAACAAGATCGCCCAGGCCCAGTCGAAGGAGATAGAACTGAACAACAAGGACAAACTGCTCAACTTCAGGGAACAGAACCTCGAGGCAAAGGCAGAGGAACTGAACAAGCTCGAGTCCGAACTGAAGGAGCAGCAGCAGAACCTCTCTTTAAAGGAGAGCGAGCTGCTGAGGCAGGAGCAGGAACTGAGGCAGGTAATAGACCAGGTTATCACCAGGAGGCAGGCAGTGGTTTCGCTTGAGGACTCGCTCCGCAAACAGCTGAGCATGATGAAAGCTGCAGATGCGGCCATTCCGAAAACGCCGCCGCAGGTTCAGCACCAGCAGCCGGTCCAGGCAAAGTCGCCGGAGCCGGATGCAGAGATCGAGGAGCACAGGCTGCCGGCAGACGATGAGATGTACTGCAGCAACTGCAATGCGATCATAAGCAGGGATGCCGTCATATGCTACTCCTGCGGTGCGAAGGTCGGAGAGAGCACCCAGCATGGCGAGCTTGCCGACGATGAGATGTACTGCAGCAACTGCAATGCGATCATAAGCAGGGATGCCGTCATATGCTACTCCTGCGGCCAGAAGGTAAACCACGAGGCGGCAGAGGGCGGCCAGGACGCAACGAGGAAGGTAGTCAAGAAGAAGATTGCCTGAACGGCCCAGGCACGGCGGCCAAACCGTTTGCTCCAAACCATTTAACTGTATTCATTTTGTGACCACAGCATGAGGACACTTTCGCATCCTTTTCAGTGTCACCAAAACAGTCTGATAATCAGGGAAAAGCCTTTTTATATCGTAGGATAACTCAAAATTTTCGCTTATCCACACGGCTAGCAAAGGGTAAAACTATGAAGAAATTCAGTGTAAATCGGGGTCAGTTCGCAGGACTCTTGATAGTGCTTCTCTTTGTCGCTACCGCCATGGCTGGAGCGATACATGTCAGCACTGTGCCTGCTGCCGTTCCCGTTGCCTCGCCTTCTGCTTCAACGATCAACGGTGATGTCACCGTCGGAACAGGTTACAGCCTGACCACATGGACGCTGAGCGGCGGAGTCCAGACCATGCAGGGAAACCTGACAGTCGCCTCGGGCGGGACTGTGACGCTTTCGAACGAGACACTGATGTTCGATGAGTTTTCAGCCGTCAACTCGCTTGCTGGCTACGAATCCTCGCCAATTTACCATATCATAGTGCAGGACGGAGGCAGGCTGATACTCTATCACTCCGTAATAACAACCAACCTGCAGCTTATAAACGCGATACCTGTCCTCGGGCTGCTTGTCCAGCATAACGGAACTCTGTCGATGTCCGACCACTCGTCTCTGATGTTCCCCGGGCAGTTTGTTGTTTCAGCCGCCAATTTCACAATGACCAATTCGGCGGTTACCGGAATTCCGGCCTCAACCTTCAACACCAATTACATCAATGAGACTGCATTCCCTGTCGGCATATTCGACAATCCGCCCGTTGTATCATTCTTCGGCGCGAATGCAGTGATGGAAAACTCTAGCATGTCAATCTACGAGAACAACACCACAGGAAGCCAGGGAAATCCGGTCCACGTCTTTACGGAACACTATCCGTTTGCCGCTGACACGGGAAGCAAGAACACTGTCCAGTACACGCTTGAGGGAGTTCCGACAGCAGTCAACACTGGTTCTCCTGCAGCCGACACGACGAAGCACCAGAGCCTGTCAAACCTGACCGCATACGACTCAACCTATTACGACGTCGCTGCGGGACAGACTCTATCTGTGACGGATTTCACCACTTCCGGCATCTCATCACCCCTGCAGGCCGCGAGCCTGAATGTCGCGTACAAGTCAACTGGAAGCTCAACACTCTTCTGGGCATATGGCGGCAGCACTGCTGCCGTGTCCAGCTTAAACCTGGCGGCTTCATCGACACCGACCAACGTGTCCTTTGCCCTTCCAGCCTCACTCACGGTGAATGATCTCAGCAGGATAGTCGCCTGGCTAAGCGCATCATCAGGCACCACGTATGTCAACAAACTGTGGGTCCAGTTCACATTCGCCTCCGGCGCGTACAAGAACCTCACTGTCGACGGCTCTTCAAGTTTCACTGCGATAGACAGCTTCATTGGTGCAAACTACAGCCCGTCGTTTGCCCATCACTCATCGGTCGTCCTCGACGGCACCGCGCATTCGTATTTCTACAATGTGCAGATTGACGAGAGTTCCGGTCAGAGTTCAACCAGCATGTATTCCACCGCATTCTTCGGTGAGAACGCGAGCATGGTCGCAAAGCCGTTTGCATTCGGTCCGGCAAACACGCCTACAGCAAGCGACTCCCTTTCACTTCTTGATTCCAAGACCTCCAGCGCGTCATATGCTATACCAGCAAACGGTGTGTTACAAACATATGGAATGAACGTCACAACTGATCCAACATTAAACACCAGACTGTCATCTGCGATGTTATCGATAACTAGCAACGCATCCACAGGGGCGGTTGTTGAGGTTGGTCAGATAGGTAAACCTCTCATTAACACCGGTGTTGGGCTTACAAAAGGTGCCGGTGCCGTTTACACAATAAACTTGTATAAACTGGGATTCACCACTCTCGCAGACATTCAGAATATGGTCATATACATACAGAATGGCGGCACCATCACTTACCTTAACAACACCTTCGTCCAGCTGGGCATACTATCACAGGCATACATCTACAGGTATGCCAACATCACAGTCTTCAGCAGCCAGGGACTGCCGGTTGAAGGCAGTTCAATAGCGGCTTATTTCTCCGGTTCCACACCAGACAATGTGGCACCCGGATCCCTGGCAGGCTATTTTGTAGGTCCTGACAACTTATTCCAGTCAGTTCCACCGGCATCTGTTCTTTCCACTCTGGGCAAGACATCATCCAATTATGAAATCACCAACCAGCTTGGCAATGCAATGATACCGCTGCTCAGCGATGTTATCGACGCCACCACGACGCCGGACTCGCTGTTCACAGGAAACTACACAGCTGTCGTCTCATACAACGGCTCAACATATGGCAATACAATTTCATTCACGCCATACCCCGTGCTGACTGAACAGTCGCAGGTTGTCACATTCAACATAACGATAGCTGTCACACTTCCACTCCCCCAGATTAACGTCGGGCGGCCATACGTGCTGCCTTCGTTCCTGTATGTCAACCAGAGCGGTACAATATCTTTCAATGTCACCGACTCCGGACTCACTGGCGTCAGCTCGCTGCCGATAAACGTGACTGACGGCGCGAACGGCGCACCTGTCTCCTATTATCAGCTAAACATATCCCTTGGAGCACAGTCAACTACGCTGGTGTCTGTACCGTGGCACTTCACAGCCGGCGGTAACAACACCATATCTGTATTTGCAAACAAGCTCAAGACAGTTCCTGAGAGCAGTTATGCAGGTGACACAAATTCCACCGTCTTCTATGTCGAGCCAAATCTCCCTGAATTTGTCATCCCCTCATCCGGCATAACTGCTCTCAGGAACTGTCTTGAG
>JAJYOM010000142.1 GCA_021796175.1 Thermoplasmata archaeon | reverse complement strand
GCTGCCACTTCTCGGATGCTGAAATTGTCCGTATGGCTTAGTGAATCGCCGCACGTAACTGCTTCCCGTCAGGTCAAATCAGACTGAAAAAGGGGAACGCTTCGCTGTTTGTACATTTAAATACAAGTTCAATTCTTCCAAAAATAGTCAGAAGCCGATATACACAGGGAGTCCGCTGAAGCTTCTCAATAGGAGAGATAGATTTATGTATCACACTGTTTCGAGAAAGAGCGTTGTCAGAGTTCCGCCGGACAGGCTGGGAGAGAACTACAACGATGTTGTCTCCCAGCTTGCAAGGGGCTCGCTCGAGGGCAGGCTGGACAGCGAAGGCAACATGATTGTTCTGATTCACGCTATTGAGCTAGACGGCAATGGTAGGGTTGTCCATGGAGATGGCGGTGTGTTTCAGTCCATCGCATACGATGCGCTGCTCTACTCGCCTGTAGTGCAGGAGGTAGTGGATGGGCATGTCGTTGATGTAATAGAGTTTGGTGCTTTCATCCGGTTTGGTCCGTTCGACGGACTGCTCCACATCAGCCAGATTATGGATGACAAACTTGACGTCGATGAAGGTGGCAAAAGAATTGTCGGCAAGGAAACCAAGAGGGACATCAAGGTGGGCGACAGAGTGAGGGCGCGCATCATTTCCGTGAGCCTAAATGAAAAGAGTCCGAAGGACAGCAGGATCGGTCTGACTACAAGGCAGCCCGGCCTTGGCAAGTTCGAATGGATCGAGGAAGACAGAAGCAAGAAGTCCAAGAAGGAAAAGGGCGAAGTGGCAGCCTGAAGGTGATGATTTGGTAGCAAAACAGTTGAAGGCGTGCAAGAACTGCAGTTACATATCCGAGTCGGATCAGTGCCCGCTATGCGGCAGTCAGACATCAAAGGAGTTCCAGGGATACCTGATCATAGTCGACCATACGAAGTCGGCCATCGCAAAGCAGATGGGAATCGATGTCAATGGAAAGTACGCGCTCCGGGTCAGATGAATTTCTGCTCACGCGCGATCTGTACCTGCCCGCTGAACTCAGGGTGGAGCTCTCAAGGCAGTACTCGGACATCATGAATGCCGACGCTCTGCCGGAGTTAGCCAGGCGTTACACTATAGTAGCTGTCGGCGACATGGTCTGCCATACTTTCATCTCAGCGGGGGTCATACCAAAGATCCTTGTTTTTGACATGAGAACTCAGCGCGGTGACGTTCCGAAGGAGTGGATTGATGAATTCATGTGCGTGCCTGGTGCCCAGCTGAAGGTCAGGAGTCCACAGGCGGTGCTGAGCAGGGAGCTCTGGGACACACTGCGAATGGCATGGAATTTTCCAGGGACGACGAAGATACAGGTCGTCGGGGAGGAGGATCTTGCAGGACTTGCATCCATTTATCTGATGAAGGGTGCAATGGTAGTTTATGGTCTCCCAGGGGTTGGCATGACAGGCATATTATCCAGTGAGAGCACAAAATCTGTCGCTCTCAGCATACTGAAAAGGATGACTCCCGCTGAGGACATGCGGTGATTGCTGGTGCGAGATTTTAAATGCTAGTTCTATCTAGCTTCAAAGGGCAGATTCAAGTGAGCTAAATGGATATAGAGATTTCATCAAGGAAGGAGAACGGACTCCTCAAGAGAGCCGAACTCGAGATAACAGTGAAGCACCAGAATTCCCCCACACCAAAAAGGGATGAGGTAAAGGACGCTGTAGCCAAGTCGCTCGGTATCGCAAAAGATGGCCTTGTCATAGTGAGCATGAAAAGCTCGTTCGGCAGCCACGAAACTCACGTTCTTGCAATGGCGTATGCGGACAAGGAAACAGCATTGAAGACCGAGAACAAGCACATACTCGTAAGGAATAGGCTTGCGGAAAAGACTGAGAAGGTCAAGGCTGCGAAGAAACCTGCTGCGAAGTGATAGTGATGGCCAAGAGTGCATTCTACGAAATCAAGGAAGGAAAATTGAACAGAACACGCAGAACATGCCCGAAGTGCGGCCCGGGCGTTTTCCTGGCGAAGCACAAGGGAAGACTGTCCTGCGGTAAATGCGGATATGCAGAATTCGAGAAGAAGAACTGAGCCTTTTCTGACATATTTTTATAAGCACTCCATTGATGCGTATTCTGCGGGCCTGTAGTGTAGTTTGGATATCACAGGGGCCTCCGGCTGAATTCAGGGGAAAGCCCCTGACTCGGGTTCAAAAAACTTGTTTTGAAATTCCCGACAGGCCCGTTAACCTGCATATCTTTTCAGAGCCGCATGGCCAAATTGCTGGTAACCGGCTGCAGCGGCGCAAAGCTATTGTAATTGTCAATCTATGCCGAAACAGGATGCTCAGACTGAAGGGAGAAGGCGTATGCGGCGGTGTGGTCCGGGGACATGTGAATTTCAAGGGGGATGCACAGTCATCCTCGCAGGGCGCCAGTATGAGGCCAATGGCAATTAGCGTTGACCATCTGTCGAATATTGTCTTTGTCTTCGGCGGCGCGCCGACACCTGAGGAGATGAATGAACTCTTCCGTGAAGGCGGTGGTCTACTGTCTCAAAACGCTTTCGTGCTGGAACAGTGCACCTATTCGCTTGCAAGGCTACTTTCCGAAAATGGTTCATCAGGTGTAGCCGGCATACCGCCGGATTATTTCAAATCAGGGGATGTGGTAGTTGTGAACGGCAGGGAAGGCACAGTCGAGATGGAGGGTGTGTGCGCAAGAGAGGTAGTCTCCTGCCTTGTCCAGTCTGAAGGAAAGACGCTCATACTCAAGAGGAGCGAGAGTGTCGGGTCATGGCAGGGAAAATGGGCTTCCGTGAGCGGTTATATCGAGGAGGGTGAAACTCCCACCGACACCGCATTCAAGGAGATCAGGGAGGAACTGTCCGTGGAAAGCCCGAACCTTGTCAGAAAGGGCCGGCCGGTTGTTACCCGCAAGGAAGGCATCGTCTGGATATCTCATCCATTCCTGTTCGCGCTCAGTCCTTCGGAAAGGGAGATCAGGATAGACTGGGAACACACAGATTTCAGATGGGTTACACTGGATGAACTGCCCTCCTTCGACACAGTTCCGGGGCTGGGAAGAACTCTTTCTGCACTTGGCCTGGTATGAAGCACCGGAATCAGCCCACTATTTCAGACAACGCTGTCTACTTCCTTTCTGAGGAGGCCGAGCTCGTTACCGGAAAGTGTCTCCGGATTTAGTGACAGCAGAAGCACAGCACCGCTCTTGGCTGCAAGATCTCTGAGGTGCTGTATCAGTCTCACCACTGTCTGGAAACCGTTGTTTGAAATGAGGTACTCTATGCCGTCTATCAGTACGATGCCTGCCTTCGTCCTGAAGAAATCGCTTATATGGAGAGATATCTTCTCAAGGTCATTAGGTTTTATCGCGCTCGGATCGCTGACCGTCGACAGCCATACGACTGCCGCATCACCGAGGCTGTACTTCTTGTTCAGCTTGTCCGGGAATTCCCTCGCAAGGCACATTCCCGGTATACCGCCCCGTATGGCTGAGGAGAATAGTGCAAAAGCCTTCTCCGGTTTCTCCTCGAATACGGCATATGTGCCGCCTGCGTCCATAACAATGGAATCATCGGAATCCTCCACTGCGCTTTCTGCCTTCGGCTCTTTTTCCTGCTTTGGCTGCACTCCTTCGGCATTCTTCCTGGATAAGGCTATAACCAGTTTGTTCTGGTCAATCTTCCAGGACTCGCTTATGTCCCCGGTTGCAACGTCTACAATGTCGAGATCCGAGAGCCTGCACTCAGAGAGCATTGTGTCCTTCCATTCAAGTATGGATTCGAGCAGCATGCCATCTGCGCTCAAGCGGCACCTGACAGCTTCATCCACCTTGAGTCCCAAATCCTTCCTCATCTTCTGAATACGCCTCATTACCTCCCTGGCTAGCGATTCAAGCTCCAGCTCACTGTTCATGTTGAAATCAATGTACACTGCCCCGCCGCTGAAGTCCGCCTGTATCACGTTCTTCGGCAGCGTATAGCTGAATGAGACCATATTCTCCTCGATTTTTATGGTCTGCCCCTCGACACCCAGCGTGTAGGAGCCTGCCCTTATCCCGTTTATTATTTCTGCAGCGGGTCTAGCCTGTAACAGCAGGGCGATCTTGCCGGACCACTGCCTGTACACCTTGCCTATCGCGTTCGGGTTGGGCACCACAGTCAACACCAGCTCCTCCCATTCCTGTCCGACAGGCAGCAACTTGCTTGCCTTGGAGTTGCACTGTTTCTCTATAATGTCCAGCGTCCTTCCGGCAGCCCGTCTTACTGCGTCATCCTTGGGCCTGATTATGAAGCGCTGGAGGGGCCATCTCAGCTTCATGCCCGTGTCCTGCCTTGCCTTCAGCACTATCTCCGTAATCTCCCTGGCCATGCTCATGTCTGTTTCCAGTTTCTGGTCCACCAGTGACTCGTTCACGTCCGGCCAAGGAGCCAGATGCACTGAAAGGCTGTCCGGATTGATTGCTCTGTAAATCTCATCCGATACATGCGGGACTGCAGGCGCCATCAGCTTTGTGAGCTCAGAAAGCACGTAATGCAGGACTGTGTAAGTTGCATCCTTCTGTGGGTCAGGT
>JAJYOM010000141.1 GCA_021796175.1 Thermoplasmata archaeon | reverse complement strand
GTCGTCCTGAGGTGGGCATTGTTCAGGCGTTTCCTTCTCTTCGTCGTCTGTATGCCTGCAGCATCCTCATTTATGAATTCCGCAGTCTACTTTGAGAAGAACTGCATGCTGACTGCAAGTAGTTCCCCGACGGCGCCGATGGGTGTGCCTTCACCCCTCATAGTTAATCACGAGCACAAGTCTGTTTTCGCGCTTGCGTGTTCAATCGTCCATAAATGCAGACGTGACGTATTCTGATTGCATGAAAGCTGGATTCCCGGCTCTGGAGCCGTAATCATACCCATATCAAGGAAGGTTAACTTTTACTTGACTTCCCCCTTACTATAAGAAACTGTGATGAAAACTTTCGACTCCCTACGATAATCATCGGAGTAAAGTATGAAACCTACCTGTCTTACTCAAACATGCATATCGGAAGACAAGCCCAAGATTGCGGTTTCGCACCGAGACCCTGTCCTGTTATAGAGTTGAAATACTCACTGTAGTCACTTGCTGTCATTGCATTCAACGACTTTTCTGCCAATTCGTCTGCAAGATTGCTTCTTCCAGATCTTACAGCAGCCACCCAGAACAGGTAGTTCAATTGCGGCCATCCTGCACCTCTCCAATAACCGCCCGGCTCGAAGAATGGCTCTGACTTGTCAGTTCCAGCCACACCAAACCTAGATTCAAGCCGTCCACCGATTTCGATATCTCTAAACGCTTTACTTACAGCGCCCCTATTTCTCGAAACTATGACCGGAAGCAGTCCTTCAGCCGTCCTAGCCGATGAAGAATGTTTCCTCACAGAAGTCACGTCTTTCCAAGTGCCAAGCTCCTCATCCCACGACTTATCAAGTGCGTCGATTATCGATCCCGCCTGCTCAAGAAGTCTCTCGTTTCCAGTAACATGATACAGCTCAATCATATTGAAAGCGGTTAACGCGTTGAATGCCGCCGACTCAACAATGAACTGTGAACTTGAGATCGACGATCCAGTGGAAGAGCATTTAAGCGAACGCACAAACTCCGACTTTCGTTCCTTCCAGGCGATAGCGTCAAACTTCCCATTTGACCAGGAATCCCAGCGGGGAGAGCTCCCGCAGCCTGCCTCCGAAGGGTGGAGTATGAACAACAAGCCATCCGGCGCTCTTCTGTGAGTCATAAGAAAATTAAAGGCGTTCGCAGCCTTCTCTGCTAGACCAGTGACATCAATGCCAGATTCGTGCAGCAACCTTATTGAGTGACCGAACATCGGCGGCTGTGTTATGTCTGAATGACCCGGCTGCCTCCAGTCAGAAGTCGCAGCACTTGGATTGAATTGAAAACCCATGTGCGGGACAAAGCCATCCTTTAGCTGCCACCTGAAAACAGACGATAACTCGGTGATGGCTTTAGATTCATCTCCAATGGTCAACCAGATTATCGAATGAAAGCAGGAATCCCATAGCCAGCAGGCTGGGTATGACACGATATTTGGAGCAGTATATCCAAACTCGTTCCTCCAATTATGAAGCATGATTGCACGTGCTCTTTCCCGTATCTCGGAAGCATTGTTTATCCGATTAGTGTTTCTTCTTTCTCCTACAGCATCTGCAAGATCAGCTTTTCTCTCCTGGTTCATGTCTCGGCAGAGTCATTCTAACTATAATACATGTAATTATCATTCGTCATTCGACGCGTTCAGAGCACCGAAGTCAGTGGGCAACACTATGACACCCCAGAACTCTGAGGATTCATTACCTTGACTTCAACTGCTAAAAATATGAGGAGAGTTTACTTTTTCCAGGCTTTTCTCCAGAGACTAATGCGAGCAAATCTGTACACAGGAATACACAACACTTTGTTGACTTGTAGGTTTATTGATGGCTTTACTAATCTGTTACAAATCAAAGTCTAAGTGAGTGTTTCATAATTTAAAAACTAAAACGTCTCCTCAATTTCGAACACAGCACCATCCATCCTGATCATTTTGTTCTCAATTTCCCACGTTCGTTACAGTCAATTTCGTTGTATCGTAAACTAAGTCCTGAATAGTGATGTTGAGGCTAAGGACTGGTAAGGGGCATTGCGACTGGACAGTGGCCACTTCAAAGCGTATCGTAAACAGACGATGCGAACAAACGCTGCTCATCTTCGGCCGGCTTGAGTGACTCAGTAAGATCCAGGTAAGCCATAAACTCAACGAAGTTTTACCGCACTCCGCTGTATAGCGTATTCGACGGCATATGGCTTGGGGCGGCTTATGCCCTCGACAATCCTTAGGCGGAATGATGTTTTGCCGAGTGCGGGAAACGCCGTTCTGATATATGGCATATGGTCAGAAAGGTGCTAGACCTCGACTTTCTTCAGGAAAAACCTGGTGAAAGCGGAATGTACGGACGTCGTTCTGAGGCTTAAGTGTCCTCGTAATTTAGCGAGCATACTCCAACCAGCGTGTGAGCCGTGAATCGGGTCGTAATCTGACACGCCAGCGTCTCCCTGTATCAATTACCAGTCTACGGCCTACAGGCAACCGGAAACCCCTTTATCCAAAATAAAAGAGAATGATGAAATGAAGCGCAACAATAAAAACTAAGTGCTGAATGCCGAGGAAGTACGACAACAACAGCATAGGCATGGAGCGGATGTAGAAAGAGACACGGTCGGTGGCCGAGAGGATAGAGCTGCCGATTGTCCATGCCATGGAGGTCACTGGCATATATCATGTAGACGTGCTGGCATTTCTGAATGAAAAACATGCAGCAGCATATTGCATAAATTCACTGCAGCCGAGAGGAAAACGACATGGAAAGTTGAGAAAGACAAATGATGCCGACTGCTAAATCATATCAGCTTAAGCAATGAAGAACCTTATGTGTCGAACGACCTGAGTGGTTGAAGGACACCCAAGACTCAAGGAAATAGCACGTTTGAGGCAGCGTGTCTTACAGAGCTCCTCCAGAACTGTAACGCAAATCAGAAGAGACTTGGATTTACTTTGTCGTGGTCTGTCGTAGATAACGTATGAAGCGGACTCCCCTTTCAGCATGGGCAGCTGAAGCATTTCTGCCTCCACTCCAGGCCCTTCGCCAGGATCGCACACGATATTGAAAAAGTGATTTCGTCTTTCCATGAAGCGAACAAGAAGGCGAAGGAAAGGACAGCGGGACTTGCATTATTTTGCAGGAAGTAATTCGGTGGAGGGGATGGAGGATGCACTTGTTCACGAGGTGCGTTACCTGATTAGGAAACTGGAGCTGATAGGTGAGTGTATGGAGCATCATGAGAAGAAAATCAGAAAGGAGATGGATGAGAGGGGAAGCCTCGTCGTCACTGTTCCGGCACATGACAGGTAATATCGGCAACCGTGGAGAGCTGGTAGGGAATCCAGCCAAGTTCAGTGATGAGAATGCAATAAGGGTGTTAGCCGGCCGCGATCCCGAAATGGAAGATGCCGGCCAATACCATTCCGTCGGACTGCATATATCGAAGTGGGGAATCGAATTGCTGAGGACAGCACTCTACGACAGCTCGCTCCCTGCCATCAGATGCAATTCTGCCTGTTCAGATCCGTACAAATGGTTCAAAGAAAGAGGAAAGCACGGCAGTCTGTGGCGCGTTGGAGTTGCCGTCAAGCTTCTTTGGCAGGCAACTGCCGTCGCGACAAAGGGAGAACCATTCAAAATCCCTGAGAGATATTTGAATTCCGCAACAGACAATCAGACGGCATGAGTGAAAAGCGGTTGATTTTTTCAATGAATCCACAGGCGGGAAAAAAGGATATATACATTCAGACCCTGCTTGGAGAAATGCATCATTTCAGCTCACGTCTTGACCAGACAAATGGAAAATTGATGTCCCAGTTCCAGTCAGTGTAATGTGTGTAGCTAATTTTTGCCAAGAATGCCGACGAATAATTTACAGGATCGCAGGCTAATTCTTTACACCTGCAACCACTACGGTGAGTAGCAGGGTGCAGGAATTTGCTGGTAGAACAGGAATGGAACATTTTTAGTAAATGAACGGGCAATAATACGGTGTAAGTTCAGCCACCACTGGCGTCAGATATTGACAATTATGCACACTTTGTTATTCATCGACTAGCTTTTCAGGCACATTAAGGAAACCCTCAACCCTGCCACCAATGTCCTTTGCCAAAGCAATATCTTTTAGCACCAGGCTGCTTTGTCTTCGCTGAAGCTGGCATGTCTTGCTATTGAATGATGAAAGGCCGAATTTCATGGTAAAACCGTCAGCCCATTCGTAATTGTCGACCAAGGTCCAGTGAAGATAACCTCTAATATCCACCCCTTCCTCCAATGACTTCAAGACTTGGGCAAGATGGGAAACGATGAAATAAGATCTCAGGTTGTCCTTTTCGTCTGCGACACCATTTTCTGAAACCCAAAGAGGCAGAGAGTATCTATTCCAGAACGATTTCAAAACTTCCGACAGCCCTTCAGGATAAATTTCCCAACCGAAGTCCGAAGTGGGTAGACCAGCCTTGCTCTTTGAGTTTTTTGTGCATCTCCTCCCATAGCCATCCGATTCAGAGAAGCCTGTGTTAGTCTTGTGAACAACGCACCTGGTGTAATAGTTCAGTCCGATCCAGTCAAGCCTTCCCTTCAGGACACTTCAGAAAATACT
>JAJYOM010000015.1 GCA_021796175.1 Thermoplasmata archaeon | reverse complement strand
AAGGGAGTTCCCGGTGTGATGCGGGCGGCTTCCATCTGCTGTATCCGGCCACCGGTCAGAACGTGGAGCCTGTGGACAGGTGTTGTATTCACTCTTGTCCCGTCGTCGAGGCACACCTCCACCATTGCAGATGAGAGTCCCCTGTAGACAGATGTGGCGGATGCTTCGACAACGCCGCACGGGGAGATGGACAGGACCGGAAGCGGTTTAGCCAGCCTCACGGTAATTTCCCTCCTTCCGAAGGCGTCTTTAGACTGGAGGACGTCAGCTACCGAGTCGATGGCGGCATCGAACAGCTCCGATATAGGCAGCTCCCTCCCGTGCGCGCACAGAACAGCTGTGTCTCCTGAGACGCATTTGCCGGTGCCGAACCCTCCCGGAATCGATCCTGTCCCTCCCTTGGCGATCGGAAAAAGTGTGTCTATTACTCTCTGCCCGGTTATCATCGGCACATCGGGCCTTCGCTTCCTCGCATATTCCCGCCCGCGCCTTACCGGCCACTCGTGGGACATGCCGAAGGATGTGCCGCCTTTCAGCTCACATACTGTTTCATCGACAGTGTGACCCCCTTCTGAAATTGCTGAAACCTCGCCATGGATACCGGGCGGCACCATGATCCTGTGCTCGAGCCTGTTTTCCTTCACGGTGCCTATCGATTGACCGCTTTCGACTGTGTCACCCTTCCTGACTGCAGGTCTGAATTCCCATCTCTTCTTCCTGTCGATGGCGTCAGCAGTTATGCCCCTTCCGATGAAGTCACCGTAGTTGTCCCGCATTACCTGCAGGGGCCTCTGGATACCGTCATAAATGCTGCCAAGAAGGCCAGGGCCAAGCCTGACAGTCAGCGGCTTACCTGTTCCGAGTACGGGCTCTCCCGGTCTCAGGCCGGCTGTGTCCTCGTATACCTGGACCACCGCCTTTCCTCCTGTGAGCCTTATGACCTCACCCATAAGCTTTTCCTCGCCGACGAACACGACATCATACATGCCGGGGTTAAGATCTGCAACTGTGACTGCCGGCCCTGCGACTTTCGTTACCCTGCCCTTCATCGAATTTTCCATCTGCAAACCTCACATGCTTCCGTAAAGGTCCACACCGACCGCCCTTCTTACCTTGTCCCTCAACTCACTCTCACCGAGACCTATCTCCAGAACAACTGGTGTAATTCTTTCGCTGATCGCCTTTCTGGACTTCTGGGAAAGGCCGGTGAAAAAAGATTCCTCAATGAGTATTATGCCGGTGGAGCCGTCCTTCATTGCTCTGCCCAGAAGCTGATCTGCCTCAGACGCCTTGCCCTGAAAGCATCTTTTGACTCCCGCGAGCCTGAAGCCAAGTACGAACTCCTCCGAGCCCACAACGCCTATGTTCATCAGGAACACCTCACATGACCAGCACCGATTGCATCTCATCCGCAGACAGGCCTGACTGCTTCCCCCTCGCGAGCACTCTAAGATTCCTCACTTCTGTCTCCTTCCGGAGCATGTAATCCAGTACAGGCAGCACGGAAAGAGGGTAAAGGTGCTCGAACCTCTGCGATTCCATCGCGTGCTTCCTGTCCAGCGCGATTGCAATCAACCTCAGTCCGGACCAGCCGCTGGTTTCTTCCGCTTTGCCGCCGACTACGTCGGCATAGCTGGTGGATTTGATTGAGCCAAGCATATCAGCGATCGTGGGCAGTTCGATGAATCGCCTTAACGACTTCATGCCGAACTCGCGCCCGCCCGGAACCAGGAATGTCAATTCCTGCTGCGGCTGCAGTCCTTCCGTCCTCAGCCGCAGGACTGTCTGAAGGTTATGCACGTCAATCTCCCTTCTTATGTAGGTGATGAAAATATCGTTCGCTTCGTCATCCGACTGTGTACCAAGCAGTTTCCTGTAGTAGCCCTTGTCAATGTCGTCCTCGAGCGTTGACAGCCTCTTCGAGGTGTGGAATGATCTGACCGCCTCATCCGAAAGGGGCAGGCCGGCGCTGCGGGAAGTCGCGACAATTTCCTCCACCGTTTCCGATCTGATCAGTTTTCTGAGGAAATTCATGTCAAACGATCCTGCAGGTATCAGCTGCTGCTCGATTTGTTCACCGGTTGCGGACGCATATCTGCCCCTCAGCACAACCTTCACGTTGTGTGCATCCCATTTTCCCAGATATGACGAAACCATCTCCCTCAGTTCGGACGTGCAGTAACCCAGTATATCCTTCAGCACCCTTGCAAGATTCCTGTATGTGGCGAACTCCACAAGGGATGCGCCTTCCATCACGCCGCCGTAGTCGGCCATTTCCTTCCTGTATTCGCTCTCGCCGAGATATCTGCCTATCTCAGGTACGCTCATCAGAAGCAGTTTATGATACGCATCGCGCTTGAGGAGTTTCGCTTTCTTTGCCCTCACCCTTGCCGTGACATAAGGATAGTTGCTCTCCTCCGTTTCGCTGAACAGGCGCATCACCCGAAGAGAAGGCTGTGGACAAGCGGCAGGTTCGCGTGCCAGAAATCCCGCAGCAATGTATCAACAGTCAGATCCAGGACAACTGTTCTGTCCGCAGACTCTGCAATTATGCCACCCGATTCGGGGAGATCATATAACGCCCTGAATGTTTCAGGAACGGCGGCCGTTCCACTGTCAAGTGGACTCATGTGAATGATGCCGTGGCCGAATTCGGCAGATGCAGTGTCTATGAAAAGCTGCAGGTACTGTGCGTAAAAGTGCCTGTCAGATACAAACCTGAACAGCTCAGCGTATGCAAGATCCAGGACACGCTTAACCATCTTCTGCCTGTTCAGCCTTGTCTCTATTTCTGCCTCCCTCTTCGCCTCCCCATGCAGCCTGTCTGCCTCAGCCTTTAGCTTTGACTCGTACTGCCGCCTGATCGACTCCGCCTCATTCTTCGCTCTTTCGATCTCGGCAATGGCGCCGTTCCTTGCATTCATGATCTTCGATTCAGCTGTCGCCTTCGCCTGCGAAAGGAGCTCGTCGATAACGTTTTCAAGGGCCATTCAGGTCACTCGTCTCAGCCGCTTCCCAGTATCAGGAAGGCTATTGCAACGCCGAAAATCACTATCGTCTCAGGAATGACCGTCATTATCAGTCCCCTTGCGAAGAAACTGGGGTTTTCGGCTATTGCTCCTACTGCCGCCGCCCCAATTCCTTTCTCTGCGATGCCTGTCGCTATTCCTGTCAGCCCAATGGCCAATCCTGCCCCTATTGCTATCAATCCTTGACCTATGTCGGGTGCTACCATCTGTTTTTCACCTCTCCACGGTATATTTTCTGGACAGACCGAAGGGTTTGTACGCCCTTCCTCCGCCCTTGAAGAATTTTATAAAAAATTCTATGTAGTTGAGCCTGAGGGCCTGTAACCCCGCAGACAGTGTGAGCATTATGAATACAAATATCTGGGCGACAACAAGCAAAAACAGGCCCGCAATGAACATTGCAGGGTTCGCCGAAAATGACCTGGGCATCAGCATCGTGTTGATTGCTCCAGCGAGCGCTGCTCCGGCTATTGCTATTGCAGCCAGCCTTGCATAAGATATCACATTGGCCAGCAGAGAAATAGACTCCAGCAGCGCGAAGGCACCCTCCGTTGCAATGAGCAGGGCGAGCCCTGCGGCGACAAGAATCACAGCGTAGTCAGGTATGGCCATCATCGAGAAAGTTATTGAAGAACCGGAGACCCAGAAAAAGAGGTAATGCCATATGAGCTTGCCTATGGGCTGATTGTGCCTGCCAATGCCAGCGAGCATTGTGACAAATCCAAGTAGAACAGCTATCCAGCCTGCTGAAGACAGCGCCTTTCTTGGCTCCCTTCCTGCCACACACTCCGACAGACTGAAACCGTACCCAATGCCCATGTGCAGGAGTCCGACAACAATGCAAAGCAGGAGCAGTCCCTCTGCAACAGAGAAGTCAGAAGGGTTCAGAAGCGGCCTTGGACTGACGGGAAAGCCAAATGCAAGACCGAACACAAAATAGCCGAAGATGGCACCGGCGACGCCACTTATGATCAGTATGTATGCCAGCTGCTTCATGTCCCTGGAGTCCCTGAAGTACAGAATGAGTATGTATCCGAGTACGACCATCAGTATGCCATAACCCAGATCGTTTATCATCAGCCCTACAAAGAGCGCGAATGTTATTGCCACGACAATTGTCGGATCGTATTCGCCATAGCTGGGGAGCGAAAAGAGCCGGACAAGAAGCTCAAAGGGTTTGGAGACAGATACATTCCTGAGCTTCACAGGCGGGCTGTCATCGGGAGAATTCCCAGAAGTCTCCGGTCCCTTCTGCTCTGATGCCGGCCTGACAACTTCCACGTCGACAAATATCTTCCCGCCGGAAGCGGCGGAGAGGGCCGAAGTCAGTCGTTCTATGTCCTCTGAAGGTACCCATCCCCTGGCCACGAACTCCCTCTCAGTCACCGAAAAGTGGAGCGGCGCTTCCGCCTTGGATACATCTGCTGAGACCGTTTCCTCCGCCGCGTTCAGCAAGTCGGAACTCTTTGCAGAAAGCGTCGCAATCCGGATGTCCAGCCCGTCTATGCGCTTCCTGAGCTCACTGATCTGGCCTTCAATCTCCACTATCCTGTCTATCGAGTTGCCTGAGAGCTCCGGGACCCTGAACTCCTTGAATTCAAGAAGGGAGAGCATTGTGCGCACATCGGATGTAAATCTCCTGTCGACAAAAAGTGCTATGAACCTGCCGCCATCGTTTGAATAAAGCTCGAACCGGGAGGTTATCTTCAGCATCTCCTCATCCACCGGCCTGCTGACATTTCCGACAAATGCCACTACCGACTCCAGGTCGCGGTAATGCTCCAGCTTCACAGGGAATGCGGACAACGGCATCAGTTCGGCCCTCCGCTCCTCATAATAGCGTATTCTGTCTAAAAGAGACTGTTTCTCCTTGTAAGTGGTCAGTATCTCATCCACAGTATCCATGACACTCTTCATGCTGGAGTCTATGTCCTGTTCGGTGTACCTGACGGCACTGGTTTCCCTGTGCGGGACAAGCAGCTGCTTTGCTGCCCTAATCCTGAGCAACTGTGAAGAGAAATCCGACGCCCCCTCCATCGGCTGTCCCTCCGAGAATATTCCGTCCGACTCCAGTCCTGCTTCGGTGAAATGTATTATGTTGAGGCTGTGAAGCGACTCAACGGTGGCAGCCAGGCTGGATGTCGGTCCGATGATTGTAACTTTTGACATTTCAACGGGCTTGAGCATGGAAATACTCCTCGACTTTCCTGACTATGCCTGATATCGATGCGGAGAGCCTTGCCTTCGCCCGTTCCTCCTCGGCATAAATCTCCTTCCTGCCGATCTTGACAAGTTCCTCTTTTTCCTGCTTGACTCTTTCGACTTCGAACAGAATGGCAGTTTCGTAATTCCTTCGTGTCTCGGAAGCTGATTTCTTGACCATATCTGTTCCGTCGCTGACTGCAGCGGCCCTTATACGCTCCGCTTCACTTTCGGCATCGGAGATAATGGCTGCAGCCATCACTTCCGCGTCCTTCACCCTTGATATGACGTCTTCACCGGCCATGAGCTAACGATCAGCCTACAAGGCGGTAACTACATGTACCGCGACCCTGACATGTAAAGCACATGGTTCTTATAAGAACCAAACGGAAAAAGCAGCCGTTTTACTAAGCGCGAAGTAGGTATAGGGTGCAGGTCGTGGACTGCCCGGAATGTAAATGAAGACGGTTTGAAAATAGTGCGGATTAGCTTTTTATAAGTGTCATACATATTGTCTGACAGGACGGGATGCCGCATTGTTCAGAAGGGAGCGCAAGCTATACGATCCTGTACACAAACGAGCCGGCACACACCAGTGGACTGACAGCAGGACCAGCACTTCCAGGGGAACCGCTATGGCAGCACTGGAACATTCGGTGGTTGCATATGCCGTAATAGTGCTGATTCCGTTCGGTTTTGAATTCACAGCCAGCTACATCACTCCAATAGTGTCTGGCGCATTCAGCTGGACGTCTTTCAACATCTTCCCATGGAATTTCGTCATATTCTCATTCTTCTTCATTGCCGGCTGCACCTGGATAATGTGGGCACTTTCCTACACATTGAACAAAAGGCGCTCTGAGAAACTAATGGTCGACGGTCCGTATGCATATACGAGAAACCCGAAGGGTTTTGGATACCTGCTTATACTGCTCGGGCTGGGCATCCTCATGCAGTCGGCAGTCGCAATCTTCGTCATGATGCCGGCCATAGTTCTCGCATATATTTTCTACCTGAAAATACTGGAGGAGCCTTTCATGAAGCTCAGGCACGGGAGCCAGTATGATGAATACCGGTCCAGCGTTTCCCTTCTTTTCCCGCTGCCTTCTCGGATCAGAAGATGATGCGGCGTGTCAGTGGTTAATCTCAATAAGCAGTCGTTCCCTGCTGCAGGACCTGCAACGGTGCCCGGATGAAGTTGCCTGGATCGACCTCAGCTGCGGTTCCCGGCTATCAAAACAACAGACCATACCGACCTGCGGACATTTACTGCTTCGAGGTTATCCCCTGCATTGACATTACCCGAACAGTGAACCCTGAAAGGAAGACCTTTGAAATACGCTATACCGATAGACCCTGACAGGAACGACCGGCGCCTGAGCGACAGGATATTTCCAACTGCAGCGACTGAAAGCGTGTAGTAACACTGGGAAAGAACAAATATCGATGCGACAAAAAACAACAGCAATGGAAGGGCAACATAGTTGTAGAGTACATCGAACAGGCGGAGTTTTGCCGGAGAAGGAGAAAGGAGCAGGTACGTATTGGCCAGGAGCAGGACAACCAGAGGAATGGCGAGGATCCCGATGAGAACGCGGATTCTCCTGGCGAAGCCGAAAGTCAGTTCCATCCTGCCAAGATCCGATTACAGATTATAAGTTTGTTTCTTCACGAATGCCAGTATCAATGCCTTTACCACACAGTCCGGGCGCCAATAATGAGCTGCATCTCACAACTGCCGGCGTCGCATGGCGCCAGTGTCTGCGTGTTCAGCCGGTTATTCAGTATCCTCTTTCCTGCATCCTCTGTTCCTGGGCAAGTGTTGATATCTCAACGCCATGCATTGCCTCTCCCAGGCCCTTGGAAACATCCGCAATGATCTTCGGCTCGTCAAAATGCAGTGTTGCCTCGACTATCGCCTTTGCAACCCTCTGCGGATTCTTTGCCTTGAAGACACCGCTGCCCACGAATATACCGTCGCTTCCGAGCTGCATCATCAATGCGGCATCGGCCGGTGTGGCAATTCCGCCGGCAGCAAAATTGACCACTGGCAGGCGCTGCAGAGCCGCAGTCTCCATTACGAGCTCAGCGGGTGCCTGTATTTCCCTTGCAACTGCAGCAAGCTCCTCCCTTGAAAGACCCTTGAGCGACCGTATCTTCTCCATCACAGCTCTCTGATGCCTGACAGCTTCGATCACGTTGCCGGTCCCGGGCTCCCCCTTTGTCCTTATCATGGCTGCACCCTCGTCTATCCTGCGCAGTGCTTCACCCAGATCCCTTGCGCCGCATACAAACGGCACTTTGAACAATTTCTTGTCGACATGGTGGAATGGATCCGCAGGTGTCAGAACCTCGCTTTCGTCCACCATGTCAACACCCAGCTCCTGGAGCACCAGTGCTTCGGCTGTGTGCCCTATCCTGCACTTCGCCATAACCGGAATGGTCACTGCGTCCATTATCTCAACCACTTTCAGCGGATCGGCCATCCTGGCCACGCCACCGGCCGCACGTATGTCCGCCGGCACCCTCTCAAGAGCCATGACCGCGACTGCACCGGCCTCCTCGGCTATGGCCGCCTGTTCGGAATTGGTGACATCCATAATCACCCCTCCCTTCTGCATGCTGGCGAAACCCCTCTTAATCAGTTCCGTGCCCTGTCTGAGCCCTTTGATATCCAAGTTTAGCGGCATTGTGATTACCTTTGCAGTGGTTTCATAAATCAGTCCGGGGTATAAATCCTTGGGATGCCGATTGATGTTTGGCGCGTGCGTGTTCGAATCTGTACATCACACAGCCTGGCCGGCGAAAGGATTTAACCACGTTTGCATTCACAAAACATATGTCCTTCAGAATGGAGGCTGTACAGGAGTCAGGGACTGTCAAAGTCGCGGACAGGGTAAAGGCGCTGAAGTCGAAGGGAATCGATGTCATCTCCTTCTCCATTGGTGAGCCGGATTTTCCCACACCGGCACATATTGTTGAGGCCGGCGTCGACGCGCTCAGGGCCGGATTCACAAAGTACACCCCGTCATCCGGAATACCTGAACTGAGGCAGGCAATAGCTGAGAAACTGAATAATGAGAACGGCATAGAAGCAGACCAGTCAGAAATTATCGTAACACCGACCAAGCACGCTATTTTCATGACAATTATGGCACTCGTGGACAGGGGGGAAGAGGTGATAATGGCCGATCCGTCCTGGGTCTCCTACGAGCCGATTGTCAGGATAGCTGACGCAGTGCCCGTGCCTGTCAGGGCAGATGAGGAAACGGCGTTCAGGCTCAATCCCGAGCATCTGGCTGAGAAGATAACGAACAGGACCCGCATGATCATAATCAACTCTCCGAACAACCCGACCGGAAGCGTTGCCAGGAAACAGGAGATCGAGGCCATATGCGACATTGCGAAGGAGAGAGACATACTGTTGCTCAGCGACGAAATATACGAGCACATCATCTACGACACAAGGAACTACTCCCCTGCGTCATTTCCGGGGATGAAGGGCCATGTGATCACTGTCAACGGCTTTTCAAAGACATATTCCATGACCGGATGGCGTCTTGGTTATCTCCATGCGGACAGGGGACTGCTTGAGGGCATCCAGAAGGTGCAGACGCACTCCATCACCTGTGCGACATCATTTTCACAGAAGGCCGGCGTCGCTGCACTGAAGGGACCAAGGGAACCGGTTCAGAGAATGGTTTCAGAGTTCAGGAAAAGAAGGGATCTTACTTTGAAGAAGCTCAGGGAGATCCCGGGCATTGACATAGTTGCGCCGGACGGTGCGTTCTATGCATTCCCCAGGTACGACTTCGACATCAGCTCTGAAAAAATGGCAGAATATCTGCTTGATGAGGCGCACGTTGCAGTCACGCCCGGTTCTTCGTTCGGCAGCTTCGGCGAGAAACACTTCAGGATTTCATTCGCAACAAGCGTCGAAAACCTGGAAACAGGACTCGATTCGATAAAGGATGCTCTGGCGAAGCTCTGATTACCTCATGTCAGGCGGCAGCATGTTGGGTATCCTGTCTCTGACTGGATAGTCTATGCTGCACTTCGGGCATCTGATGGTGCCCTCCACAATTTCCCCGCCTTCTTCCTTCTCGACCTTGAGCTCAAGCGGATGAAATTTACAGACAGGACACGCAAGTATCTCCATCAGTTTCTGTCTCATGCGACTGAAAAACGGGCGGCGAATATAATACATTTGCCGGCAGGAGCCGCTGACTCCGGTTAGTGGCGCATGTTCAGCGTGTGGGAGGCAGGGTTGCACACTTCCGTCGCAACGATGTGCGCTTAAGGAAGAGTATGGCTTCCAAATACTTCGGGAGGAAGTCGCGGGGCGCATAAGGCAGATACTGCGCAGGACATCGAAGGAGATGGTGCGGGATGCGCTGCAGAGCAAGGAAGCAATCGTGTTAGAGAACATCAAAGGTCTGAAAGACATTACCCACAAGGGCGACGGCAGGGGACCGGAGCGCCGCCACCTCTTCCACAATTCCTTCCCATATGGTGAACTGCAGAGGCAGATCGCATACAAGGCCGCATGGGAATGTCTGCCTGTCATCGAGTTGACGAGAAAGGAAACAAGAGGAACGAGCGTTCAGTGTTCGATGTGCGGGTGCGATACCCAGGTAGTTCCGGGACGCATGCTCCTCTGTGAAACCTGTTACACGTTGACAGACCGTGATGTGAATGCGTGCATCAGCATCGCTGTCAGGGGCCGGACATGGCTGAAACGATCCCTTCCAGAAGGCCCTCCAAATGAAGCTGTGAGGCGGAACACTGTTCACACGAGTGTGCAGGCAATCCATGGAGCAGATGGTCGGAAGCTCCGAACATCATTCGGTTTCGGGAGATTTTAGGAGCAAAGTCCGTTGCAGCAGAAAGTAGTTTAACACGAAGGTGCTGTTAAACGTGCCGCAATGACGAGAAACCCAGCGCTGAACAGTGATGAGTGACGGGCGAGCCGAGTGGCATACGGGCAACTGCCGCCTTGTGAAGTGTTATTAGCAGTCACGTCTTCAGCCGGCCATGGAGATAAAACACGTCTATGACCTGAGCGTGACTGTTAGGACAAACATGCCTGTTTGGCCGACCAACCCGTTTCCGTCGATCACTCCGGTTGGTATACACGCCCGTGATGGATACAATCTTGAGAGCTACTCCTCGCTCACGCATACAGGGACGCATGTCGATGCGCCCTACCACATGCTGGAGGATGGCGAAACTGTCGAAAGGCTTGAAACCGACAGGCTGATAGGCGACTGCTTCTGCATAAGCGTCCAGCCGGAGGGAAATGAGATAACATCGGAGGACCTTTCGAAAAAATGGAAGGATGATTTCGATGGCAAGATACTTCTCATCAACACGGGCTGGAGCGCGAAACGTTCCTTCAGGCGCCTGTTCCTCTATGACTTCCCCGGCCTGTCAATTGACGGCGGCGAATTCCTTGTATCTCATGGAATCAGGACTGTCGGAATAGACACACTTGGAATCGAGCCATTTGGCCATAAGGAGTTCGAGGTCCACAGGGAGCTGATGAAGCATGACATGGTCATAATAGAGGACCTTGCCGGCCTTGAGCAGCTGATAGACGGCAAGAGGTATCTGCTTGTGGCCGCGCCCATCAAGCTGGAAAACTCCAGCGGGGCTATGGCAAGGGTTTTCGCACTGGACATATATTGAGATTGTCATTCAAAGGATCGCAGCGCTATGTTAATCAGGCCCTATTGAACTTGCGGACAGCATGTTCTCAATCCAGGAGCTGAACAGGTACTCGTCGAGTGTAAGAAGAAAGTTTGCCGAAAAACTTGCAGCGCTTCCGGCAGAAGCTGTTGACAGGAACAGGGAGGCCAGTTTCCACACCATGAAGAACATACTGCTGCATATGATCGACAACGAGGACTGGATGGTAAATTATGTGGTAAACGGAAAAAGCCAAGAGTACCAGAGGCGGAAATGGGATGAATACACTGACATGAAAATGGTGATTGAACACCTGGCGGAAGTGGAGGAGGCGACAAAGGCCTTCATGGCTAGGACACCGCCGGAATCGTTTACCAGTCTTGTCAGTTTCAGGACATCAAGGGGAATTGAGATAGAGCTGAGCGTCGAGGAATGCCTGCTCCAGTCGTTCACTGAACAGCTGTACCATCTTGGCGAACTGATCGCGCTTATGTGGCAGGACAATCTGGAACCGCCCGCGATGCAGTGGTTCTTCAACAATCCAAGGAAGGGCAGCTGAGCACAGACTGATTATCTTGAGTGAGACTTCCTGTCTTTTGCAATGATGGACCGGAGAGCATCCACTGCCACCGAAATGCAGGTGTCCATACCCTTCTCCGGGTCCATAAGTGTCTCCGTCGGGTGCCATGGAGCGACATCGGATACCAGACACACACCGCCTCCCCTCAAACCCCATAGAGTGGTGAGTGTCAATATGGTGCCCAGTTCCATTTCTATGTTCTTGACTCCCAGCTGTTTTGCATCCGGAAGGTCGTTTACCTTTGACCTGAGCATGAAACTGTTGTGTGCCATTGATGATATCCCGTGCTTCTCAATAGTCTTGTTTTCAGAGTAGAAGCCGTCGACGGAGAGGGAAACACCTGTCTGGAAACTGCATTTTCTTGACCTGGCCGCTGCGACAAGTGCCTCCACAATCTCATGGTGGGCGACGGCCGGAAAACCTTCAGGAGCGTAACTGGCGCTTGTTCCATCCTTCCGGAGCGCTCCGGTTGCAATGACAATATCACCCTTCCCGAGTCCGTCTGCTATGCCGCCCGATGTGCCAATTCTTATGAACGTGTCTGTGCCGGTGTTTGCCAGCTCCTCCATCAGTATGGCAGCAGAGGGGCCGCCTATACCTGTCGATGCAACTATTACACGCTCACCACCGAGCTGTCCGGCCATGATGTTGAATTCCCTGACCTGCCTGACTTTCACAGGTCCGGAAAGCTCCGCGGCTATTCTTGGCACCCTCTCTGGATCGCCGCACACAAGCGCATATTTCGCTGACTCGCCCACTTCAAGTCCTGTGATCAGCTGGCCAGGCATTATTGTTCACCGATCAGCTTCCTGTATTCGGCTGCCTTAAGCAGATCGGAAGCTTCGGCAGACGGCCTTACGACTACAAACCAGCCCTCTCCGTACGGATCCTTGTTGACCTTCTCTGGCTTTTCAGCGACGCCGCTGTTGACAGCCACCAGTTCGCCATCGACGGGGGAAAAAACTTCAGATACAGTCTTCACGGATTCCACATTTGCAACGACTTCACCCTTGCCGACTTTCTTTCCGACCTTTTCGAACTCAACAAAGACAACATCAGTCAGCTCGCTCTGGGCATGATCAGTGATGCCCACCTTCAGTCCTCTTTCCTCCCGCCTAACCCATTCGTGCGACTTGGTGTATTGCAGTTCATCAGGCACCTGGCTCATTTTCTTCACCCGAATTTACAGTTGTGTTAATCTTTTCCCCATTATTAATTCCATCCACGTATATGCTGCACCAGATGCGAGCCGCACAAACGATTTAATCGGCTGCATCTTAACTGTGTGCATGGAAGGAGGAGCGGAAAACGCTGTAAGAGTGGAAAAGAAGGACGGCTTCGCGATTTTGCACCTTAACAGGCCAGAGGTGCGCAATGCAATAAGCTTCGGGCTGATGAAAAGGCTTGTTGAAGCGCTCAGGGAGCTTGACTGCGACGATTCCATATCGGTTGCTGTTATCGCAGGCGATGAGAGAGCCTTTTCAGGAGGGGCAGATGTGAAGGAGATGTCTGGCCAGAGCCTTGCCTCGTTCACGAAAGGAAACCCGTTTTCAGTTTGGGATGAGTTGCAGACTATCGGAAAGCCTGTAATTGCAGCGGTGGAAGGGTATGCGCTTGGAGGCGGATGCGAACTGGCGATGGCCTCCGACATGATTGTTGCTTCGGAGGACGCGGTGTTCGGCCAGCCTGAGATAAACCTGGGCATAATGCCTGGGGCCGGTGGAACACAGCGTCTGACAAGGGCTGCAGGCAAACAGCTGGCAATGCGCTATGTGTTGACTGGAGAACACTTCACTGCAAGGGAGGCGGAAAAAATGGGCCTGCTGAGCTCGCTGGTACCCAGGGGGCAGGCGCTTGCAGAGGCGACGAGGATCGCAAAACTCATCGCGTCCAAGCCGAGACTGGCCGTGCTTCATGCAAAGAAGGCAGTGCGGGAGGCTGCGGAGGGCGGCATCATGGAGGGAATATGGTTTGAACGGGCCCTTTTCTACTCGCTTTTTGCAACACTGGACCAGAAGGAGGGGATGGACGCCTTCCTGAAAAAAAGAAAACCGGATTTCAGCGGCAAATGACTGGCATCCTTAATCTCATTGATCGGAAGCATGATGAAATATATTTAATGGTGCATGATACACTAAACCAATTGACCGTAATCAACTACTGTGGGTGGTACAGCTGACTGAAGAGATAAAAACGAAGATATGCCTGGTAGGTGACAACAATGTCGGAAAGACCAGTCTGATCAGGCGCTTCGTGCTGGATACATTTGACGACAAATACACATCGACCATTGGCACAAAGGTGACAAAGAAGGAAGTTACTGTAAAGAGGGATAATAGCAGGGATGTCAACCTTTCAATGCTCATATGGGACATAATGGGCCAGAAGGGATTCAGGGAGCTGCTCAGGGAGTCGTACTTCTACGGCGCCGAGGGAGCGCTCTGTGTCTGTGATGTCACAAACAGGGAGTCACTGGAGGAGCTGAAATACTGGATCAAATCGATGGAAAGCATTACCGGCCACATACCGATGGTGTTCATCGGGAATAAATCTGACCTGGTGGAGCAGGCCGCAGTCACAAGGCAGGATATGGAGAAGATAGCGACAACATACGGCTCTCCTGCCGTTGTGGCGAGCGCAAAGACTGGCGAGAATGTGGAAACTGCATTCATGCGCCTTGCTTCGCTGCTTACGGCCAGGAAATGAAACCGTAATGCGGTTCCATCCGGCCGGACAAGCGCGGAACTGTTGGCCCGATCGCCCGGGGAGGCAGTGGAACTTGAGAAGAAAGAACAACAGGTTGCGTACCTTGCTTTTTGCGGCGGCCACTCTCTCCATGCTGCTGCCCTCAATTCCGTTTGCCGCGCAGTACGTCCAGGCCGCAGCTCCGGTCCCATCCGCAACGACTACATTCTACCTGCATGACGACGGCAGCGGTTTCGGTCACCCGGCAAAGCGTTTCGACTGGGCGAACACAAGCGATCCGTACAACCCGCTGAATCCCAATTTCATAAGCAGCCAGTACCAGGGAATAGAGCTCAATGCAAGCGGCCCCTATCAGTCCTTCAGATGGATTGTCTGGCCGGCTGCCGGCGGAAACATGGTTCTGTCGGGCAGCGTTTCAGTCACACTTTACCTTACACCGTCCAACAGCTCAGCTGCTTCGGGCCTGTCCTTCAAAGTTCAGCTGCAGAACGGAACATCTGTCTCTTCATCGACCGTTTCTGTCATAGCGCAGAACACCACACCCGCAATCAGTCTCGTTCCAGACCAGAGGGTGATCGTTTCCCTTCCGATTCCATCAGCTTACAGTCTGCAGAAGGGAAGCCTGCTTATACTCAATGTCACCAGAACGGACAGCAATTCGAACACAAGTGTCTACGTCGGTTTCGACTACAATTCCACACCCTCCTCATTTTCCGCCGATCTGTCTCCGAGGCTGAGCGATCTGGCTGTTACAATGCCTTCGGCAGGTAGTGTGAATGACAGGACACAATTCACATTCGGCGCCAATGTCACCGACTTTCTGGGCAGTACCGATATTGCAGGAGCGGCCGTCACCATCATCAACGCATCCGGAGTCGTGTATTCCAGCCTGGCTGCAATGAACCGGACGGGAAGCACGGAATACAGCGGCACATTCACATATTCACAGATCCTGCCTGCCGGGGGCTACAGCATAAACATAACGGCCTACACTGTCTCCAATCTCACCGGCTATGACAGCCAGCGTTACTTTGAATCCGGTTTCAGCATACTGCCATCGCTTGGCAATTTCAGCATAACCGCACCGGGCAGTGTATCTGCAGGATCGGCCTTCGGTGTATCCATCGTGGCATTCAACGACCTCGGGAATATTATGACTGATTACAACGGGACTGCTTCGGTGTCCTTTCTCCAGGGCAACGGTTCACCCGTCCCCGCAGGCGATTACAGCAACGGCACGGCACACTTCATCTCAGGAAAAGCAGAATTTAATGAGTCCGTTATACTCGCGGGCAATTTCACCCTGTCTGCTGCAAACGGGAGCGCATCAGGAAGCAGCGGACTTCTGCACGTAAATGCTGGGCCGGTTTCGAATGTGACGGTGACGCCGGGTGTTGTGTCGCTGATTGCAGGGGAGCAGCAGGTATTTTCAGCTTCCGGCCTCGATGCCTTCGGAAATAAAAATGTCACCTGGACACCCGTGTGGAGTGTGGCCGGTTCAAACGGAACAATAACGGCCGGCGGGACGTTCACAGCGGAGATAAATGGAACTGCTGTCGTTACTGCCGTCGACAGTTATACAGGTGCTTCGGGCCATGCGGAGATCTCCATCTCTCCCTCGTCGCTCTTCAGGCTTGCGGTTGTTCCCCCGAACACCACCCTGCTTGCCGGTCAGACTTACTTCTTCACAGCGAGGGGCTACGACGCCTACGACAATCCTGTTCAGCCGGTAGGAGTTGTATGGGAGACGAATGCAGGCACACTCTTCCAGAACGGTACGGAGGTCATGCTTGTCGCAACGAAGAGCACAATGGATGGCGGATGGGTTGAAGCCTTTTCGGGCGGACTCACTGCGATCTCCCGCTTCAATGTGACTGCATCTGCCTACAGCCCGCAGATGACTGCGCAGATCCCTCTGCAGACATGGCCCTCGGGAACAACCTGGAGTGTAAATCTGACGGTCTATTTTACCGATTCAAACGACCCGACAGACAGCGGACTAATCTGGTTCCTGACAGGCGGCAGCGGCCTGGTGACCAGTTACGGCTCGGGGACGCAGGGCGACACAAACGTGATTCTCATGCCGTACGGCGATGCGTACGGATATGCGAACCTGACACTGACTGTCGGCAACAGCCTTGGTTACACTGTGACTGAGACGTTCGGAATACATATACTTCCACGGCCGGTCTGGTTCTTCAGCCTGCCAGGCTACATGACTGTTCCTGCGAGCAGCATCTACTCGCTAAATTTCACTTACTTCATCGACAGCGCACCCTACTCCCCAGCTTCACTTTCACTGACAACATCCTCCCCCTACGTGTACGCCAGCGGACTGCAGCTTTCTTACTACTTCCCGCTGTCGACTGTTTCACAGAGCATACCAGTTGTGATAACAGCGACAGCACCGGACAATGTGAGCAGCAGCATAGTACAGGTGATAAGCGTGAGCACCTCTTCCCCGCCGATCCTGAACACTGCAAGCGCACCCCCGTCAAGCCTTTCCATAGACAGGGGGGAGAACTTCACATTCGAATACCCGCTCAGCACCTACTTCATAACATCGTCACTGCTCTCCTTCAGTGTACTCTCGAGTGGCGCTTCCGCATACATCACGCAGGGAAACATACTGCACATATATGCCCAGCCGGGAAACTTCGGCCATAACGGAACAGTTCTTGTCATGGCCAGGACATCATATGGGGAGTACGCGTTCCTGAGAATCGGCCTGAAGATAATAACGCCCGTTTCACCACCCGATGTCGTGGCACTGCCATCCATATTCGTGCATTTCAGTTCAGGCAATGCACCCAACTACTCGTTCCCGCTGCTGAACTACGTGACAGACAGTTACGTTCCGCTCAACCAAATCACTGTCATTACAGGGAGTGCATACATATCATTCAGCAGCGGCAACTTCAGCCTGCTTTTCTCAATGCCCGCGAATGCATCAGGCCAAGGCAGTTACACATCACCGTACTGGTTCAATTCAACCATTGTATTCGTTGGCGGAACGCTCCAGAATCTCGATGCTGATTCAGCGACAGTGCCGCTTTCTGTGCATGTGTCATCTGTCCCGCCGCCGGAACCGGCGGGAGGGAGGAAGATACCGGGTTACATCACAGTTCCAGAAAACACTGTGTACACTGCGCTCAACCTCTCCGGATTCATTGCATCTCCACCCGGCGAAGTCGTTACTTTCAGTGCGCACGCCCCGCCTGAAATATCTGTGGAGGTGTCGCAAAACGGCCAGGTCACTGTCACGCCAAGGAGCTATTTCACAGGAAATGTGAGGATAGAATTCTTTGCAAATGCAAGCAGCGGATTCCTCGAATTCGGCATACTTGCAATGGTCTATCCGGTCTATTCGCCGCCTGTTATACAGCTCCCTTCCGCTTTTACAGTCAATTCGACATCGACTGTGCTGAATCTTTCAGCCTACATTGCAAACCCGACCGATGAGCCGCTGACTATAAGCGCCGTCGGAAACGGTGTTACAGTAGTCGGGGAGCAGATGCTGGTGACCATGCCGGCCGGCGCTTCAAAGGAGACGGTCACACTGATTTTCACAACACCGTTCGGGCCTGCACTCAGCAGGCAGATCACACTCACGCTGGTGAGCCGCTTCCCGAGCGTTTACGCGATACTGTTCTATTCGCTCCTCGCAATAATGCTTGCAATGGGCGCACTCCTGACTTACCAGAGACTCATACCGAAGCCGTTCAATCTGTATTCCGTGCTTCTCATACACAACGACGGCAGGCTGATAGCACATACTCACCGGAAGGATTACAGCGGAGTTGACAGGGACATACTCGTCGGCATGTTCACAGCGATCCAGGATTTCATTTCAACGTCCTTCCCGGAAATGGGCGGGGAGAAGCAGACGCTCAACAGGATTGAGCTTGGCAGGTTCAGCATCTACGTGAACAGGGGACTCAACTCATTCATACTTGCCATCTACTCGGGCCAGCCGCCAAGGAACTGGACGGAACGTGTCGGGTCCATCCTTTCAGGCATAGAGGGGAAATACAACCTTTCGACGTGGGACGGAAAGACGGAGAATCTGCAGGGACTCTCCGACATGCTGAGGGATCTGTTCCCCGGCCCTTACGCTGAAGGGCCCGGCGCCACGGTGAAAGACGGCGACTGAAAATGACGGAAATGTCCCAGGCAGGTGAAATTCTGGATTTAGCAATTGATTTCCATGTTATACTCTTTTAATACAAACCCGCACGCTAACTGGTTCAGGACAGATATGAGCAAGGAGCAAGCAGTTCTCAGCACGGCGCTACGGTTCCTTACCGAACTCAAAGAGGGCGGTACGGAATACGCGCTTGATGAGGGGCTTCTATTGCTCA
>JAJYOM010000140.1 GCA_021796175.1 Thermoplasmata archaeon | reverse complement strand
GGCGAAGGAAACGGGATTTATCTAACAATATATACGTGAAGACGTTGTTCTTGGACATGAGTGGTTCAAAGGCTTTCGATGAAGAATACCTCAAAAGACTCTTCAGTGTCCCGAGAGTGATATCCTTCGACGTTTCTGATACAGGTGAGATTGCATACTCATCCGACCCGCAGGGACAGTTCCAGTTATATACCGCATCGGGAGACGGGAAGCCCGCACAGCTGACATCTGATCCTGAGAGGAAAACATTCCCTCTCTTTACTGGCAGTAACAGACTGGTATACTTTTCTGACAGGGAAGGCAACGAGAAATTCGATCTCTTCGAAATGCGTCTCGATAAGGCGGAAGAGAAGATAGGCCTAAACACCAGGAACCTTACACCTGACACGGACTTTGCAATCTACCCTTCGATCTCCTATACAGCCGATTACAGCAGGGCAAGTGTTATCGCCAACAGGGACGGGAATTTCGCTTCATATCTTCTCAATCCGGAGAGCGGTGAAATGATTAGGCTCACTAAACACAATTACTCAGATGAAGGCGCGGAAATCTCACCAGACGGTAAGAAAGTCGCTGTTACTTCCCTGGTATCGGGACAGGACTCGGCTGTCTTTGTCGTCGGTACTGACAAACACGATGTCCTGGAGCTCACCGACCATTCGAAAGGGCACAGACTCGAAGCGTCCAGCCCTTCATGGTCCAAAGACTGCAGATTTCTGGCATTCATATCCGCTGAAAAGGGGTACAGCGATGTCGGGTTGTTCAGACTGGAGAGCGGCGAACTGAGATGGCTGACAGACGGCGGAAGAGAGTATGGGGAGCCTGTGTTCTCACCGGACGGAAGGTTCCTGGCCCATACGGTCAACAATGAAGGGAATGTAAGCGCAACTGTCCGCAACATAGGCACGTCTGAAGAGTTGAGTGTTAGACCGGGAAAGGGAATAATTGGCGGCCTGAAATTCTCTGCCGACTCAAAGCATCTTTACTTCCTGTTCACAGGCAGCAGGGTGCCGCAGGAAGTTTTCAGATTCTGCATTTCAGATGGCTCCATACAGCAGCTGACCCACAGCCTTCCAGCTGACATCGATACTTCGAGCTTTGTTGAAGCAAAAGAAGTGAAAGTGGCAAGCGCAGCTGATGGAATGCAGATACCCGCGCTGCTTTACCTGCCGGAGGGGTGGGATGGCATGAGCAAACTTCCGGCAGTCGTGAATATACATGGCGGACCTTCAGCGCAAAGCATCAACAGATGGGATCCGTTCACTCAGCTCCTTGTATCAAGCGGCGCCGCAGTAATTGCGCCTAACTACAGGGGGAGCACCGGATATGGCAGGAAATTCAGGGAGGCCAACAGGTTCGTGATGGGGCAGGCTGACCTCGCAGACTGCGTCGCTGCATCCGATTTTCTCGTCAGCAGCGGTATTGCCCGCAGGGACAGGATTGCGGTAACAGGCGGTTCATTCGGAGGATACCTCACGATGTGTGCACTGACCAGATATCCCGACAGGTGGGTATGCGGTTCTGCTATTGTTCCATTCCTCAACTGGTTTACTGAGATGGAGAACGAGAGGGAAGACCTCAGATTCTGGGACCGGCAGAATATGGGCGATCCTGTCGCAGACAGGGAAAGGTTCAGGAATGCGTCACCCATATTCCACCTTGGCAACATCAGGTCAGCTGTCCAGATTATAGCCGGTGCCAACGATCCGAGGTGCCCGCTGGAGGAATCGGTACAGGCAAGGGATGAGATGGAGAAGCTGGGCAAGAGTGTGGACTTCCGTTTTTATGAAAATGAGGGGCATGCATTCACAAGAAGAGAGAACAGGTTGGACATGTCGCTCAGGACGCTGAAATTCATAAGCGAGCACATTTTTGACGGGAGCGGATAGATTTGGAATACAAGTGGAAGGCACTGTCGGCAACTTCCGTCGGTTCGCTCATGGCTGCTGTTGACAGCACAATTGTCATTCTCGCGCTGTTTCCAATAGCTTCCAGCCTGAAGTCTGATTTTGTCACAGTGGTCTGGGTTATAATCGCATACATACTGATGAGCACCGCTCTGGTGCTCAGCCTCGGCAGGATTGCGGACATGTACGGCAGAAAGAAAATGTACAATGTTGGTTTTGTCATTTTCACAATAGGCTCTGCACTTTCAGGTCTTGCCTGGAGCGGCATCTCGCTTGTGCTGTTCAGGGCTCTCCAGGGAGCAGGGGCAGCCATGCTTGTTGCAAACTCATTTGCAATTGTATCAGATGCATTTCCACCCAACGAACGCGGCAGGGCATTCGGCATCAACGCAATAGTCTGGGGCTCCGGTTCTGTAATCGGCATAGTGCTTGGCGGGGTAATAATAGCATTCACCAGCTGGCGCCTGATATTCCTGATTAATGTTCCAATCGGCATATTCGGCACAATATGGGCCTATCTCGTTCTGAGGGAAACGGAGGATCGCGCAGACAGGAAGGTGGAGACATTCGATATTCAGGCCGCCGCGTCTTTCACGCTTGCACTTATATTGCTGCTTGTGGGGATTACCTGGGGGTTGCTTAAGGGATGGTCCGACGCTGTCACAATCGCCTGCTTTGCCGCGAGCCCGATATTCTTCGCATTCTTCGCAATTTGGGAAGCGAAGTACAGCAGGGAACCGATAGTCAATCTCACATTGTTCAGCAACAGGGTCTTCTCCTACTCCGTCATTGCGGCATTCCTGCAGTCCGTCGCGATTTTCAGTCTCAACTTCCTGCTGCTTTTCTACTTCGAGGGCATAGGTGGACTTCCGATACTTACGGCGGCTTATCTGATCATACCGATGGCAGTGATGACATCCATCGTCGGGCCGTTTGCCGGTGTGCTCTCGGACAGTATTGGCGCCAGGACGGTCGCGTCGATCGGCCTTGCAATACAGGCCATTGTTCTGTTTATGCTAAGCAGGCTCACCCCCTCCACCCCGCTTCTTGATGTGGCGCTCGCGGAGGGACTCTACGGTGTCGGTGGCGGACTGTTCTGGCCGGCCAATACAAGTGCCATCATGTCCGCAACGCCCAGTAGGATGTTTGGTGTCGGGTCCGGAATCATGAACACTTTCAGGAACACCGGAATGGTCCTGAGCTTCGCCATGTCGCTGCTTGCTGCCACCAGCGTCATTCCAGGCAAATACGTGTCGGAGCTTTTCGTAGGAAATATCAGCGGAAAACTCCCTGGCGCCCTGGCCGGACAGTACCTGACCGGACAGGGTGTAGCGTTCGAAATATCAGCAGTTCTATTGATAGCCGCAACGGTGATGTCACTTCTGAGAGGCGTAACGCCAGGATCCTCTGTAAAATCTGCGCGGAAATCACCGGAGCGGAGCTAGTCAGGAAGGACGCGGGTACCACGGGGGTTTTTCCCGGACAGCGCGGCATAAAGCCTTCCACTGATGCGCCCGTTGATCACAAGCGCGCGGCCGCTGTTCTCCGCAATATTGAACAGCACAGAAAGCTTGCCTTCCATCTCGCCGGTGACATCTGGCCTGCTCGAAGCGGTCGTTTCAACCACAGTGGAACGGTCGAGTCTGTCCAGCAGCCTCGCGTTTCTGTTTTTGGACGGATTCCTGTCATAGACGCCATCGACGTCGGTGCAGAAAACAGCAACATCAGGCTTCAGGTGTCTGCAGAGTGACTCCATCAGAACATCGCCTGATATGATAGTGAAATACAGGCTGTTGTCGAATACGGCATCGCCGAATGTGACCGGCACCAATCCATGTTCCAGTGCACGGTCCACCATAGAGAAATCTTCAGCAATTACCCGCCTGCCGGAGAAAGACACGATGGACTCCGCCTGAACTGCTATTGCACTTACGCCGCTGTCCAGAAGGGAGGATACAATCCTGCCGTTGAGATTTCTCATATCGCTTCTCACCTCGGCATATCCGCGCAGCTGACCGGTTCTCTTCAGCCCTCCCGCAATGGAATATGATTTTGCCTTGATATGTCCGAATGAGCCGCCGCCGTGGACGATAACCACCCGCCTCTCTCTGCCGCCACGCATGAAACTGAATATCTCGGATGAAAGTGAAAGAACGTTTCCAGACAGAAATGTCAATGATTTCCGCTTGTCTGTTATGACGCTTCCGCCGAATTTCACAAGTGCTGTTTCCGTCTCACCCAACTCCTCTGACTTTCACTGCCGACTAATTGCAGCGCGGATACAACGGCGAGGTTGATAAAAAAGGCACTCCTGCAGGAAGGGATAAGGTTAATAGAGAATTGCCTCATCCTCTGCGCGTAAGATGGAAGATAGGAAAAAGTAACTGTTTCGAGAGGTTTTTCGTATGTACAAGAAAGTAATAATAACACCGGATGAGAAGGAAGAGTTGCTGACGAAGTACGGGCAGAGCCTGCCATACGGGCTCAAGGCAGACATTTCCGGCGTCTGTGTGAAACTCAACACCGACATAAACTTCTGGGCGGAAGAGTGGAGAAGGAACTGGTTCCCGATGCTGCACAACATACATTCGCACGGGAGGCTTTTTGTGCGCAACACCGGGGGAGAAGAGATGGTCAAGTACGACCCGCTGAGCAATACCGCCTTCCTTCTTGACACTGATTACTACGGCTATGTGAAGAGCATCGCACTGGCAGTTGCGGGCGATG
>JAJYOM010000139.1 GCA_021796175.1 Thermoplasmata archaeon | reverse complement strand
CGTGCTCACACATGCTCGGGAGGAACAGGATTTGTCCACAGATCGCCTGGACTGGATCCGGTTATGGTCCAAACAGGGAGAGTCGCTCTGAAAAATATCCAGCTCATAAAAAACGGATACGGGAACGTGGGCTACATGTACGCAGAAAAGGACGGTTCTATTCTCAGGTGCAGGGAACTTGTCATCCTTCCGGGGCAGTCAAGGGCAGAAATTGTCGATGCCGTAGAGTCAAGGGTGAAGAAGGGAGGTGTTGCAATGTTCCGGGATATGCTGACTGCCGGTACAACCGATTTCTTCCTCAGCAGGGGGTACTCACTTTTTCCAGTGCAGTGGAAGGTGTTGATGGGCAGGCAACTCGGGAAGGATATGGACGAGTCGGAGGCAGTCACCGAGTTTGGCACCGCGAGGGCGGATTTCTTCTGCTCTGCCGGAGACGGATTCTGAGCGTAATTTATTGTCGACCGAAAGACTGGAACAGGTTCCCCCGAGCATGTGTGAGCACGCGGTCTCTTTGACGCATATTTATTAATCAAGCCACCGTTACGATTTCTCCGTTGGGGACGGAGTTTGGTTATGGTGATATGGCAAGGAAGTTATGGCAGAATATCTGCACGCTCCACGGGTGGGTGAAATACAAATGCCGCCTTACCAGGAAGTCATAGTGACCGGCCTTGCCGTTATGGCGGCCTTGTTCGCAGTTGAAATTGCACTTGTGTTCTGGAGGCGAAGACGACGGCCTCAATAGTGTTTGATAACGTCACAAAGAGCTATGGAAACATCAAGGCACTTGACTCAATATCATTCGAGGTCGAAAACGGAAGCATCACCGGCTTCGTTGGACCAAACGGGGCCGGCAAAACGACATCAATACGGATAATGGCCGGCCTCCTTCTCCCTGAAAGAGGATCGGTGCGGATCAATGGAGAGAATCCATTTTCTTCAATCAAGATGAGGGAAAGGACCTTTTTCATAATGGATACGATTAACATTCCTCCGAGTGTCAGCATATATGACTATTTCCTCCATCTTTCGAAGATTTATCATTTCGATTCTTCCTCCATCGAGGATGCATTCAAGTCACTTGACATATGGCCCGCACGAAACAGGACTGTCAGGCAACTCTCTGCCGGAATGAAACAGAAAGCACAGCTTGCTATCGCCCTCTGTGCCAGTGCAGACTTGATAATTGCCGATGAACCCGCATCGAACATGGACCCTACCGCGAGGATGCAGCTTTATGAAACAATAACCAGGACAAACAGGGAGAGAAAGACAACCTTCTTCATATCATCTCACATACTCACCGAGCTTGAAAGGGTAATAGACAGCGTGATAATCATAGGTAGAGGTCGCAAGCTCACACAGTCGAAGATCGCTGATTTCAAGTTACGCGCCTCCGGCAAGTACGGTGTCAATGCCTTGAGGATTCATGTGTCGGATATAAAGGCAGCATCGACCGCCGTTCGGGTACTTGCCGTTGAAGGAAATGCCATAGTTGTAAGTGCAGAACCGGGACAGCTCGGCAGGTTGATATCCGCAATTGAGAGCGCGGGCGTCACCGTGTTGAGTGTCGAGAAGGAGCGCTTTGATCTGGGCGAGGTTTTCTCGGAGTTTGTATCGAATGAACAGATCGCTTGAAGTCTTTGTAATGAAGGCAAAGCAGTTCCTGGCATTCGGCTTCTGGGAGGCTCTTGTTTTCATGATTATTGCATCCACAGCCCCTGTCATTTCCGGCGGGCTGTTATCCTTCCCGCCTTTGTCGGGACCGCAGCAAGGCATAAGCAGCCAGTTCCAGTCTTTTATCACGCTCGATTATGCCTACTACCAGTTTTTCATTACCATAATTGTCATGGCCATTTTCGTGTTGAAGGTTGTTGTATTTGATTTCGCGGCAAACCTGGAGCAGGGAATTGAGACATCATACATTCTTCTTCCAGTGAAGAGGAGCAGGCTGCTGATCCCCGTATATCTCATAGGCGTTGTTTTTCCATATGCCCTGGCCTCGGCCTCCGTCTTCTACGCCCTCTATCTTGTCCACTACTCTATGAACTTAAATGCGGCCCTGTCTGTCGCCCTGCTTGATTTTCTCCCGCTGCTTTTTGTAAGCTCAATCGCCCTTCTTGTAGCAATGAAATCAAGAAGCTCGCTTGCAACCCTGGGCGTCACCGTTGTGGCATTCTTCCTGCTAGGCATCTTCCTCGGCGAAAACACGCTTTTTATGGCAAACACCCATTCCATCCTTCCTCTGCTTCTCCTGGGCCTGCTTTTCCCCGCAGGTTCGGTATATGTCTACTTCACATTCGGATACATTCCCTCCGGCCAGAGCTTGATAAGCACCCCATCGGGTTTCATTTCCGTGTTCCCATGGCTCATCGCAGGCTGCGTGTTGCTGAATGTTTTTCTTGTCGGACTTGTGTCCTGGTACTGGGGAACGAAATTCCAGATATCGGGTTGAAATCATCCCTTATGACTGCATCGGTGCGAGGCCGGCTGCGGGGACACGCTGGAATGCCTCCCGACTTTGCCTGATCTCGCCGGGCTCACATATTCTGCATCGAGATTATCTATGGGGTCGGCAATGATAATGGCTGGTAGACTGATGGGCGCACTGGATGCAAGTATGCTCACCTGCGACAGGCTGTCAAAGACGTATTCGGCAGGAACGAGGGAGGCACTCAGTTCCGTCAGCTATTCCGTCCCTGCATCTGGAACATTTGTCCTTATCGGCAGGAACGGGTCTGGCAAGACAACGCTCATCAGGATCCTCGCGACTGAGCTTGAACCGACATCCGGCAGGGCGTCGTTCGATGGGCTGGATGTGATGAGGGACGCAGTGAGGCTCAGGGAGAAAATTGCAATCGTTCCCCAGGAGGCGCGGACCGTTCCCTGGATGACGCCGATGCAGACCGTCTCGTCTTATCTTCTATGGCGCGGATTCGGCTACTCAGAGGCAAGACACCGGGCAGCGGATGCTCTTGACAGCCTTGGCATGAAGGTGTACATGGACAGGCTGAACCGCACATTGTCAGGCGGCATGAAGAGGAAGGTACTTGTTGCCGCAGTGCTTTCTTCGGATGCGGAAATAATATTTCTTGACGAGCCAACGACTGGTCTGGATCCTGTTTCGAGGCGGGAATTCTGGGAACTGATGCGGGAGATAGAAAAGGAGAGGTTCACCTTCCTCACCACCCACTACCTGGAAGAAGCGGAGGCACTCGGTGACAGGATCGGCATGCTTGAGAGTGGGAGACTTGTCAGGATGGGGACTCTCGAAGACCTGAGACACAGCGTCAGGTACAGCTACAGTGTTGTCATCCCGGCGGGCCAGAAACAGCCTGTCCTGAGGGTTGGCGACGGTGAAGTAATGCGCGGAAGTTACGGTTCGAGAATACTCACGGGCGAAGAAGAGGCATTCAGGATATCAAGGGATCTGATTAAGGATGGTATCAGGTTCAGCATCAACCCGGTGTCTCTGGACGATATTTTTTTCTATCTGGTAAACAGGGAGGGTATTGAGTATGCTGGAAACCAGGGAGCGGATTTGGAACAGCTACATCAACACTATAAGGAAGAGGAATAGGTTCAGCCAGTTTACCGCGTCAATACTGGTCAACTCTCTCTATGAGATGAAGAACTACCCGGTGGTGCTGGTTAACACCGTTCTCTCCCCCATCTCCTTCCTTCTGCTCATTGTGTTCGTCAGCCATGGCTCGCTGGTGGGAGAAGCTGTGGAGGGTGGTTTCATCATGAGCATGTTCGGCGCGGGGACGTCCCTTCAGGCAGATCTGTCGCACCTGAAGAATGATTTCAAGCTTCAGGACATGGTCGTTAGCTCTCCCACCAGCTGGATAACATATGTTTCGGGGATGGCCATTTCGGAGCTTGTCTATTCCCTCCCGGCGCTAATTGTCCTCGGCGTGCTTTCCGTCTACTTCGTCCACCTGAGCGCAGTGGGCCTTGTCTCTTTCATCGCTGTTCTAATGCTAGTGTTTGCCACATCAATGGCCATAGGATACACCTTCGCGACCTTCTCGACGGACATTGTCCAAAGCTTTGCCTTCTCAAGGCTTATATCCACTCTTTTTTCCACAATACCGCCGGTCTACTACCCCATCACCTACATACCCCTGCCGTACAGGTACCTTGCATATCTTTCACCAACCACCTATGCAGCCCAGCTTGCCCAGTACGAAGGAGGGTACATACAGCTGTCTCCGGAGATGGTGCTAGTAAGCTGGGTGGTTCTTGCTTCTGTCACAGCGGTCCTCTTCCTGATTGCCGGAAGCAAGGCGAGGTGGAGGGAAAAATAGATCAGGCGACTACTATTCTTCCATACATTCCCGATTGAGCGTGGCCGGGGTAGCCGCAGAGGTACCAGTATGTCCCGGTATTCTGAAATCCGATATCAAGTGCAGCCATCGGCATCCTGGTGCTCCCTGTAAAGTTGCCATAGACCCCGCTGAGCATCGGTGTGCTTCTGGCCCACTGACTGCCACCCCACATCATTCCCATGCCGCTCCCCGCCATGGGCATGTACTGATACGGCGGCGCTTCACTAGTGATGACAAGATTGTGGTACTCGGTATCTGCATTTATCAGCTCGAAGTTCACGGATATGCCTTCCCTGATATGGAAGGTC
>JAJYOM010000014.1 GCA_021796175.1 Thermoplasmata archaeon | reverse complement strand
AAACAGTCACGCGACCGCAGTATGACTTGTAACATCAAGTACGGCGGTTTGACAGTCTTTGCGGTTCTGGGGAATGACATCGGTTGAAAGAACACGCTCGCGGCCATACCTTCTGACAAAAACTTCAGTGAGCTCGCTTCCGATCTGGCCGCTGGAACCCGTGATCAATATCCTTCCCGGCATCTGTTGCACACCTGTTTAGGATAAGTTGCAATCCGTAACTGACGAGATACCGGGAAATTATTTAAGTATGCTACAGGGTAAGTAAATCCGCCATGACAAAGCTAGACTGGGTAACCAGGGATATCCAGGAACTTAAGAACGCCGGGAGATATGTACCTATCAGGTCTCTCCAGAGTTCCCAGGGAGCATGGGTAACCATTGACGGAAAGAGAATTCTCAATCTTTGCAGCAATAATTATCTCGGCTTTGCAAACAACCCTGAGGTCAAGAAGGCAGCGATCGACGCCATTGAGAAATATGGCGTAGGGGCAGGAGCTGTACGGAGCATTGCTGGAACAAGTGAGGTGCACAACAGGCTCGAAAAGAAAGTCGCTTCTTTCAAACACATGGAGGCATGCCTGTCATTCCAGGGGGGCCTGCTCGCCAACTCGGGCACTCTTCCAGTGCTAGTCGGAAAGGATGATATCGTTTTCAGTGAAGAGCTGAATCATGCGAGCATAATAGATGGTCTGAGACTGAGCTCCTCCAAAAGGGTTGTGTACAGGCACCTCGACACGGAGGATCTCAGAAAGCAGCTTAAAGAGCACAGGAAGGAGGGCATTCGGGCACTTATTGTGACCGATGGAGTTTTCAGCATGGATGGTGACATCGCACCCTTGCCAGAGATCGCGGAGCTGGGTATCGAGCATGATGCAATGGTCTATGTTGATGATGCTCACGGGGAGGGAGTACTTGGCGACCATGGCCGGGGAATTGTCAATCATTTCAATCTTGCAGGCAAGGTCGACATCGAAATGGGCACATTCTCGAAGGCAATCGGGAGCATGGGTGGATTTGTGGCCGGCTCCTCCGACCTTGTTGACCTGCTAAAACAGAGGGCGAGGCCATTCCTATTCAGCAGCGCACTCAATCCCGGAGATGCGGCAGCTGTCCTGAAATCAATAGAACTGATGGAAAAGGATGACACGCCGATCCGGATGCTTTGGGAGAATGCCGCCAGGTTGAAGAAGGGCCTGCAGGATGCCGGCTTCGACACGGGCAGAAGTAAAACACCGATTACGCCCGTCATGACCACTGACGAGAAGAAAACGGTCGAACTGAGCAAGATGCTCTATCAGGATGAGGGCCTACTTGCCTCCCCGATAGTGTATCCAACGGTCGCACAGGGGACAGCCAGAATAAGACTGATGCCTTCTGCCCTCCATTCTGCGGAAGATATAAAGTACGCTGTGGATGCCCTCCGCCACTCAGGTGCAAGGCTCGGCCTCTTGTAACCACATCCGCAATGTCCCTCAGGTATGGAATGAAGGGTTGCGGCTTCCAGGTCAAGCAAGGTGACCGCTCGAACCGAATTGAACCGCATTTCGCGACACCAGACGCCAATGGCGGTGTTTTCTGCACGAACTGGCTGGACGCCTGGGGTAAGTTTATTACCAGTCATCCGGATAGCACGTCTGCCAGGAGAAGGAGGGCAGCTGACGGTAGCCGCGAAAGCGGCGGCTGAGGAAAGTCCCCTCTCCAGAGAAAGGTGGTCCGTTTAAACGCGGAGGGGCGAGAGCCCCGGCAAGGGCGCAGAAACGACACAGCCGGAGCAAAGGATGATTCGCTGCCGATGACATTCCTCCGGATATGATGAAACGGCGACACCCCACCGGAGCAAGTCCAAACAGCCGGTATTTCTCAAATCTGGCAGGTAGGACGCATTAGTCGAATGCTGCCTGAAACAGAAAGGGGCTTACTACCTTCACCTGGCATCCCAGTATTGTAAATAGTGGAGAGTCCCATGAATCAAAAATATCATTTTTGGATGGGCGGGGGCATTATCCAGTTCCTCTTTTTCGCATGCTGGCATCTGGATGGGCGGAAATGAGATCCCACTTCCCTCGCAGGTGTCAGTCTCTTTCATTCACTCTTACCTGCCAGATTGAGCCAGAAGCATCCTGCAAAAGCGAAAATTTATTAAATAGTGATTAATCATATTCATGTTATAATATTGAATGGTGTGTGCTGCTTTGGAAAAATGCACTATATGCAAGAAGAATTTTGAGTCACCGCTGAAATTGTATGTCCACCTTCTCGAAAAACATGGAATGACGCCTGAGCAGGCGCGACTGACGGCGTGGCCAAAGGGGGCTGTCCTTTGAACTACTTCGACAGGACTCTTATGTTCAGTCCGAGTCCCTTGAAGGATTCTATCAGCTTGTCAAGGTGCTGACTGTCCTCCACTTCGATAAGCACATTGGGGTGGAACCTGTTCAGTGCTCCTTCTGACAGCAGCGGGCTGTCCTGCAGACTCAGTACAGTTGCTCCGCCCTCTGCAATCAGAGTCAGCGCGTCCTTCATTGCACCAGGTCTGTCCGGGAGGTCTAACTGAACCATTGCTATCCTGCGGTGCATTATCAGTCCACGCGTAATCATCTTTCTTACAAGGTTCAGGTCGACATTGCCCCCTGACAGTACCAGGCCAACCTTCTTTCCCTTCACATTCAGCTTGCCTGACAGAAGGAGTGCCAGCGGTGCAGCACCTGCACCCTCCACAAGTTGCTTCGATCTTTCCAGCAGCAGAAACATCGCCTCAGTGATTTCGTCCTCTGTGACTGTCATTACCCTGTCAACAAAAGATCTCACGATGCCGAAGGCTATTTCCCCGGGCTGTTTTATCGCTATTCCGTCCGCAATCGTCTCTCCTGCGTCTGTCTTCACTATATGGCCCACCCTTACCGACTCGGCGAACGACTGCATTGCCGCCGCCTGCACCCCGATGATTTTGGCTGACGGACAAAGCTTCTTCATCGCTATCGTTATTCCGGATATGAGGCCGCCGCCACCTATCGGACAAATAAGGTAATCTATCTCCTGATCTTCGCAAATCTCCATTCCTATTGTGCCCTGACCTGCGATGACAAGCGGGTCATTGTATCCATGAATGAATGTAAGTTGCCTTTCCTTCTGCACTTCGAGGGCGCGTGCAAGCGCGTCGTCGAAAAGCTGGCCATGCAGTATCACTTCTGCACCGTAGTTCTTCGTGGCTGCGACCTTCGCAAGAGAAGCGTGCTGAGGCATCACGACTACGCTGCTTATCCTGTTGAGCGTAGCAGAAAGGGCCACGCCCTGTGCGTGGTTTCCAGCTGATGCTGTGACGACACCATGCTTCTTCTGCTCCGCATTCAGCTTGCTAATCTTGTTGTATGAACCCCTCATCTTGAAGGAACCGGTCCTCTGCAGGTTTTCGAGCTTGAGGAATACACTTCCTCCGAACATCCTTGAGAAGGATGATGAGTGCTCAAAAGGCGTTCTGGCGACCACACCCTTTATAGTCTTCGCCGCTGACTCAACGTCTTCATAGGTAACTGGCGAAGATTCCGCTGTCTTCATCTGTTTGCTTGAAGGTATGCTGTTCTAATAAAACTGATGGAATCGCAATGCAGAGCATTGTGGTTTTGGCTGAACCATATAGGCTGGTAAATACAGATCGCACACATTGGGACTGCGCACATGTCCAAAACAATTATTAATGGGCTGTATTCTGGTTGGCGTCAGTCATTCAGCTGATTTCCGCCAACGTGCCTGTTCCGGAGAGGACAGGGCCGGCAAAGGCAGAGGGTGTGACTACGAAGGTTGAAACTTATCTTGTGGGTCTGCAGCCACGGACAGAGGAACTCATTTCCGGTACGAGGGACTGGGACAGAAAGAGAATTGGCGACGAGGAACTCGACGAGCTCCGGAACGCGGCGGCGGCGAGGGATTTTTCGCTTCAGACAAGACTGAACTTCAATTTTGTTTCCGATCCCATGTTCTACTGGCAGGATCTGATTCGGCCGTTTATCGATTCGCTCGAGGGACTGGATATAGGTCCACAGCTCACAAGGTGGTTCGACAACAACACATTCTACAGGAAGCCGCGGATAAACGCCTATCCCAATATCCTGCAGAGAAAGCTGCTCAAGTACTACTTCGAGCATTTCTGGGACTTCGGCAAGAAGGCGAAGGTGATTATTCCAGCGCCATACTGCCTGTATTGCGCTTCAGACGACAATTACTTTCCCGACAGACGCTCCGGTGTCCTCTCATTCGCACAGGAGATGGAACGCGTTGCTCTGCTACTTGAAGAGAAGGGTATCGGTCAGATAGAATTTCTGGAACCGTTCCTGTTTTTCAGGGAGCCTGAACAATCGGACATTGAACTCGCCATAGATGCGTTCAACCTGACCACGCAGCGGCTCAAATGTGAAGTACTCCTGCACTTTCCATTCGCCAACCTATCCGGGCACTTCAGGGAGATACTTGACTTTAATGCATCCGTCATCGGCATAGATTTCTTCTCCACCTCGCTTGCGGACATCACTGATTTTGACACCAAGAAGGGACTTGCCATTGGATGCATAGACGGAAGGAACAGCCTGCTGGAAGACATTGACTGGATTCAATCCTTTGTCAGCTCCGTAGTCGACAGGCTGGGCGACCTGAAGCATCTCGCAGTGGTACCAAATTGCGACCTCGAGTTCCTTCCGCGGTCGATTGCTGAAGAGAAGATGAACGTCATGTCGGAAGTCAAGAAGAAGGTGGAGAGCGGTGTCTGAGCCCTTTCCATGCCAGGAGATAGGGTCAATTGCAAAACCCAACTGGAGGGTCTTAGGCTATCGCGGTGCGCCAATCACCGACGAGGACTTCAGTGAGGCAAAATACTGGGGAAGAAAACTCAAGGTAGAGGGATATGAGAGGCTGCTCGAGCTCCTCAAGTCAGAGGATTCACCTGAAGTCAGGGAGGGAATAAGGGAGTGGTCTGCCATTTACGCCATACGCCTTCAGGAATCCGCTGGCCTTGATATCGTATTTGACGGCGAACAATGGCGCACTGAGATGTACGAAGCACTCGTCAGAGAAGTGAGCGGTTTCAGGTTCGTCGGGCATGTGCGCTCGTGGGACAACAAGTATTACAGAAAGGCTTCTGTTGTTGACGAAATAAGGTGGCAGAAACCAATTTATCTTTCAGAATACGAATTCACCAGGGCTCATACAGAAAAGGCTGTGAAGGTGCCGTTCACCGGTCCTTACACAGTGACTGACTGGTCGTTCAATGAGCATTACCTTAAACAGCTGAGGGACAAATTGAACGATCCTCGTGAGCTGAAAAAGGAGGCTTACAGGGATCTGCTGTTCGAGGTTTCGCGGAAGCTGATAAGGCCCGAAATTGAGTCGCTTGTTTCCAATGGTGTAAAGTGGATTCAGATCGACGAGCCTGCACTGAGCACGCAACCCGGTAAAGGGCAGATTTCAGACTTCGTTCAGGCAATAAACGAGGCAATTTCAGGCTTCGACTGCAAGTTCTCACTTCACGTGTGCTATTCATCCGACTACAGTGCTCTTTTCCCCGAACTTCTGGAGGCGAAAAAGATAAGCCATTATGCCCTTGAATTTGCAAACAGGGACAGCAACAAACTCGGCGAACAGAGACGGATCGGATATGATGTGGTGAAACTGCTCGGTGAGCTGAAGGCGGAAAAGGAGATTGGCCTCGGGGTTGTTGATGTTCACAACGATTCTATTGAGCCTTCGGGCCTTGTGAGGGAGCGTATCCTGCACGCTTCGAGGCTGATTGGAAATCCGGGGCTGATATACGTTAACCCCGATTGCGGACTCAGGACAAGAAGCTGGAAGGTGACGTATAACAAACTGGTCAGCATGTCAAAGGGCGCATCGATGGCGAGGGAAGCGCTGGAGTAGGCACTTGTCCGGTCAGTCAATTGCGGCAGTGTCTATTCCGACTGATTCTGCGAGCTCGCGGTGTTCATCCTCGCTTATCCATTCAACGAGCAGGTAATCCATGAGTTCCTTCTCACTCATCCCCATCCGCCTCCCTTCATTCACCGCAACCGAGTACGCTTCTATCTCCGTCGACCTTCGCACGTACTTGTACCTCCTGTCGTAGAGGTTCCTGCCGTCATACAGCTGGAATATATGCACAAGCTCGTGCAGGAAGTCAAGATACACTGTTTTCTGTTCAGAATCCCTGATGTGACCAAGGCACGCAACTAGCCTCTTCTCCCTGTCGTCAACATACATGTAGAAATCCCTGGTGTCGTCAACAAGGACTTTGGTGCCTATAACAAATTGTTCGTCGAGACCTCTTTCCTCCAGCAGCTTTTTCACCTCAGCTACACTCTGGAGGCCTGCACATACATAGCCGAGCTGATATTCTCCGGGGCCTATCTCCCGCCTGATACGGCCTGCTGGCCCTTTGCTGGCGCCAGAAGGTTTCTCCTTCTCCATCGTTTTCGGCTATCGCTGACCTGTTCTTAACCCTTCACAGGAACTGTGGAGCATGCTGAAGTTTAATCATCGAACGGTCAGTCCGCCTATCCTCTTGCGTATGTCCTCCAGCTCGGCAACATAGGGCGCGATCTTCTCCTTCCCGAGGTCCTCAAAGTATGAGATATAATTCTTCATTTCAGAAACCATCTGGTCTACAGTCGTCGGACCGCCGAACCTTGGCCAGAGCTGCCCGTCCGTTTCCTTCTTTCCTTTTTCAGTGAGTTCGTATCGGCCATCCACCAGCTTAGTAACCAGACCTTCTCTGCTCAGCGATTCAAGCAGGGGGTAGATAGAACCGGGAGAGGGTCGCCAGAATCCCATGCTCAACTTCTCAACATCGTCCATGAGCTCAACACCGTTCTTTGGTGACTGTCCGAGTGAATTCAGCACCAGCTTTCTCAAACCCTTCTGGGGTCCTCTTGCAAAGTTTGCAAATTGCCACATATCAATCCGATATTGGATTCGATATTGATTAGATAAACCTTTCGTTTTTCAGTCCCAGAAGGGTATCTGCTGGAATGTATTTCGGATAATATTAGCAGAAAGCACTACACAATGGGCAGAACTCCGGCGCTCCTTCCGTTCAGTTTCTGTTCCAGCTACGTAAACCAATTATATCAAAAGCAACAATCCTGCGGAAGAGGACAGAATAATGACAGGTCACCCTGCGGGTCCGCCCATGGCGGAGTGTGCACTTCCACAGATGATGGGAAACAAGATGATTCAGTCACCCGACCTCGTGCTTGTTGTAGGGGCGGAAGGCGCCATTGGCGGCAAGCTGTTCTATGATTTGCTGAGGGCAGAGTTCAATATACGCTGCCTCGTCAGGTTCGAGGACGAGTCCAAGGTGGACAGGAAGCCCGGTGTCGAGTTCTTCTACTGCGATTCACTCGAGGGCGACATACCGGATGCCGCCTTTGATGGCGTAAAATACGTTGTGAACATCGTTTCACCTCTCAACAGCGGAAGCATGAGGTCAGAAGACGTCGAAGCGCTCGAAAGGCTCAACAATGTGCTCATCACAAGGTCAAAATCCAGGGGAGTTTCAAGGTATGTGGTTCTCAGTCCGGTACACGTTGCCGACGAGTCGACTTCAGCCAGCCCCTGGCCAGGTATCTGCTGGCACCAGGAATATTCCATTGTCAACAGCGGTGTTCCTTACTCAATATTCAGATCCGGCCTCCTGCTGGGCGAGCAGAACGCCGAAGCAATCCTGCAGATAGCCCAGTCGGGCGGTACCTTCTCGCTGTTCGGCCGGAGAAGTTCCACAGTTTATGTCACACCGATAGAATTGCTCACTGAAGCAATATCCAGATCTCTTAAGACAGATCAGTCCAGCAACAGGACATACGACGTGTCCATGGATAAGCCTGTAGTCAGGAAGGAGCTTTCCAGGATGATTGTGAGTTCGGCAAAGCTGCGCAAGTTCTCCGGTTGGGAGGCAGAGACCCAGGTTGAGCTCTCATCCTCCAGGCACGGAGGGGATATCCATTCCGTTGCGGAGCTTGAACTCCAGCCTCATGATTATGAGCGTACTCTCCAGAGAGCCTGAACGCCTGCGGTTCATTTTGATTTCAGCACGAGTCCTGCCTCTGGAAGGATAATGCCGCTCAGCTCATCCTTCTTGAAATCCATGTTCCAGATGTGCTTGGTCGCCGAAGATCTGACCGAATGGGCAGCAAGTCTCCCGTGAACTTCCTTCATTCCACCAGTATCGAACGCCCCTTCCAGAAGTGTGATAACGAGCCTTGCCTCCTGTGAAATGCCCAGTTTGTCAATTTTGAGTAGTATGCCCTCGGTGGCGCTGAGAATGGCGACCTCACCTGCAACTGCCTCGTTGAAATATCTTGTCGCAGTCCTTGTCTTTGTGGAAATCCTGACTTTAGGGTCCCTGTAGAATGCCTTCTCTTCATCGAATACAGGCATAAGGTTTTCGACCCTGACCTCTCTGCCGCCAGGTCTCTCTTTGAGATCTATTGTCAGTTCCTTGAGGAGTCTCCTGCCAAATCTCCTCACTTTACCGTCCCCTTTCACTCCCTCCCTGTAATACGCGCCGAGAACCATGTCACCCTGGAGCCTGTAGATGGGTTCGAAACTGCCCGAGTAGTAAAGGGCATCGTACACCTCAAGAGGAACGTCCCCCGGTTTTTCAGCCCTGAGGTAAAAGGACAACTCGACCTGCACGTTTTCTCTGGCCATCCTGCTTTCGCTATATACAGGTGCGTAATAATCATTTCACATGGCGACACTTGGCTTTCGTCAGTTTCATCACTTTCAAACGGGGATGAGGTAGGCACGGATAAGGGAAAGATTGGCAGATCGTTCTTCGACCGGCATGTGCAGGAAATGATCGGTGCGCGGAGAAGCGATGTTCTCCAGGGCCCGGCGTTCGGTTTCGACTTCGGTCTCATCGAAATAGGCAAAGGCCGGGCGATGGCTGTCAGCACGGACCCGATATGGATAGAGAGATCCTACGGGCTTGCAAATGCTGCATGGTTCGCCTTCCACACGATAGTTGGTGATGTTGCATTGAGCGGACTTAAACCATCGCACCTGGCACTTGACTGGAACCTGCCGCAGTCGCTGACTGCAGCCGATGCTCTCACCATGATGAGAGTCTTCGGTTTGGAGGCGAAGAAGCTCGGGATGACCGTTGTTACGGGCCACACGGGCGTATATGATGGCGCCTCCCTTCCCACTATAGGCGGTGGAACTGCTTTCGCTGTCGGCCGAAGAAAGGATGTCATATTACCCTCCGGCTCCACGCCAGGTGATTTGGTCGTTATTACGAAGGGACCCGCCGTGGAAACCGCAGTCTATCTGTGCTACAGATACAGGCGCTCGATGGAGAAACTCATTGGCCCGGGCTCTGTTGAAAGGATACGGCATCTCCTGCATTCAATGTCGGTTGTAGGGGACGCAATCATTGCATCCGCAGTCAGAGGAGTCACTGCCATGCATGATGCAAGCGAAAGAGGCATCGCTGCTGCAATGAACGAGATGTCTGTGCTTTCGGGCTGCGGTTTTGAACTCTGCAGTGAGGAGATGTATCTGCATCCCTCAGTCGAAGAACTCACCGAATCGCTGTCTCTGGATCCGCTGAGCTGCAGCAGTGAGGGAACTCTTCTCATAACCGTTCGACCAGAATCAGCGCACCGGCTTGTGGACGGGCTCAGAAAGAAAGGCATTGTCTCTCATGAAGCCGGAATCGTAACACTCGGCGGGGGAGTTAAACTGACCGGCAAAGGAAGGAGTTCAAGGCTTCGGCCACCCTCGAGGGACCACCTTCTCGATGCAATTGAGAAGCTCTCAGGCAGCCACTGACTGGCAACCGGCAACTGTCCGGTAAGTATCCATACACTCACTGGCCGATTGCATAAGTCCTGACCGGATGGTCGATTGCAGGCACCTCTGCGCTTGTCTTCGGGCACAGGCAGAGTGTGCTGGACAGGTGTTGCCTGTCCGAACACACAAGGGGAACTGTCATCGGAACGCATCCGCTGTTACCGCACTGTGGAGGAGTTTACTCACAAAGGTAATCTTGTGCAAAGGCTTATACGCCTGACAATTTACACCGCTCCAAGGAAGGGTAAGGGATCAAATGCGCAACGGCACCATCATCGCACTGAGGTCCCTCATTATTTCAGTGGGCGTCACGGCCGCCTCCACATTTGTCGGTGTGTACGGCGTGATACTGGGAGCGACTGCTGCTGAAATGGGCTGGCTGCAGTCAACAGCCAACTCCCTTGCCAATGCCGGCCAGCTCCTGTGGGGAAGACTGAGCGACAGTGTGGGAAAACGGGTGCCGTTCATCCTTGCTGCAAGCGCAGTTCTTGCAGTCCTCTGGTTTTCAATGGCCATAATCGATACTCCGGTGGAGCTGATAATTGTCTACGCACTGATATCGCTCGTGGGCGCGATGATCACGGTGAACTGGTTCTCCCTCATAGCGGATGTGACAGATTCGAGCACCAGAGGTCACTTCCTGGCAGCAGTGAACAACGTGGGCTCCGTGGGCACGCTCGTGTCCGTCGGCGCTATGATATTCCTGCTCCATGGAAGCAACAGGGCGGAACTGGAGATACCGTTCTTTGCGGCGGCTGCATCGTACGTGGTCAGCACACTGATCGTTACGAGATTGGTTGAGAAGGAGCACAAGACGAAACTCACAACGAGCCTGCGCAAGACTTTTTCTGATGCAAAGCGGCGCCCGATATTCTACAAGTATTTTGTGGCGATGAATATCCAGGGGTATTTCTGGTCCATGGCATGGCCGCTTTTCCCGATAACCATTGTATCAATCCTGCACTTCGACTTATCGACCGTGGCTCTACTTACGGTTGTGACGCTTATTGCGACAATAACGGGCCAGTTTGCATTCGGAAGGATTGTTGACAGGGTGGACAGGTCACCTCTCATTTTCTACAACAGGATAATGCTCACCGCGATACCCGCAATGTACGCTCTGTTCAACACAGTCGGTCTTTTCATTGTACTGGAGGTATACAGCGGACTTGTGGGCGCCATACAGAGCGTAGTAATGAATTCCTATCTGATGGACATTGTGCCGGTGGACAACAGGGCTCAATACATCTCTATCATTAACGGTTTCAACGGCATAGCGTACTTCCTCGGTGCGCTCTCCGGAGGTTATTTGCTCGAATTCCTTCTTGACCTGTTCCATCTTAAAACTGCACTGATGATTGCATACGCCGCAGTAGTTGCGGGACGCTTCGGTTCCTCTTTCCTTTTCCTGCACCTCGAAGAACCGCAGCGTAGAGAGAGGGCGCATTTCTCTCTTTACAGCATACTGTTCAGGACCAAGTATCCTGGTTTGCCGTCCGGTTCGACTGTCAAGCCGAGGTGAGACGGTTTCGTATTGCATAATGCCTGACCCAGGAACCAATAACGCATCCGAATGCCGCGTAAAGCGCCGTTATTATGAAGGAAAGAAACACGAGCAGTGACCCGGGGATGGATGCAATTGCGCCGACATCTGCAACATACTTCGCGGCACCCGGCGTCAGCAGCGGTGTCAACCAGATGAATGCACTGACGATGCCTCCTGCAAATCCGCCTGCGAAAGCAAGCATGTATCTCACTCCCGTCACAGTGCCTGCCGCAATGCCGGCAATTATAACCAGCGGCCACAAGCCTGTGTAAATCGCAGCCCAAGACAGCAGCGCGGACAAAACGATGCAGAGCGGAAACGAATATGCTCTCATCCTGTCCATAATCAGCCACCCGGCCTCAGTGTCCATTTCTGCATTATCATGTTGTGCGGTACTGACCGGGCGGTAGGGAAGTAGAGCAACGGCAGGTAATCGCCCTTTATCCAGACAAAGACGTAGTTGCTGTACTGGCCGCTTGCCGGATTCTCACTCTGTCCGCCGGGATAGACTCCGTAAGAGTCGGACAGGTTGGTCAGGTTGGCCACGTATGTGAAACTCTGTCCGCCGGTGGCCGGATTCGAAGGCAGGAAGCCTGAAGCATCATTCAGCGTCATGTAATCTCCACCTGAATTAAGCGGACCGACGCTAACAGCACCGACTCCCGTGAGGCTCGGGAAGTAGAAGCCGTAGAAATGCCCCCAGCTGAGATTGCTTCCGGACTTCTGCAGGGTTGACATTGCGCCCAGCATGGAGTCGTATGCCACCGTCCAGAGCTTTGAATGCGTAATCAGGCCAGTGTAATTGTAGGCCAGTGTTGCAAGCACATCCTCATCAAGAGAAGCCAGCCCAATTGTACCGGAGTAGCTGCCTCCCATTCCGGAGAACCTGATATCGCTGTACGACTGATATACGCCGTACTTCTCCATTACCGGCCCAACAGTGTTGTTGAAAAAGGACATGTAGAAGAACCACCAGACAGAGGCAGCCACCGAGTTCGCTGACATCTGGAAGTTCCAGTCTCTCAGCATTCCTATTGCCTTCTGTACAGTGCCGTTTGTCGAATTCGAAAGCAGAGAAACGATGCCGGGTACGCTCATGACCGCACCGTGGTCCGTGTAGTTGTGCTGCTGGAGCTGTTCAAACTGCTGCACACTTACGTCGGTATGCGCGGCAAGGTAGCTGTAGACAGTTTCCGCCCGGCTCCCCACTGCGAAGCTCATTGTGTTGCCGAACCAGTACGGGTAGGCAGGTCCCACTGACCGCTGGTTGGAACTGACAATAAACCCGGATGTCGGGCTGACGGCCTGCGGTATGAGGGAAAACGGTATGCTGCCGGAAATGTACTGCTCGCCGTCCCCCGGCATCAGTGAGCCGGGGTTGAAGGGCACGCCTCCTGTCCTGGCGAATACCGGGTAGTAGCCTGGCGATATGTCAGCTATCATGGATGATGAGGCGAATGCGAAATTCTGGTATGGTGCGTTCCAGAAGGTGAGTGCGCTGCTGAACTGTGACCAGTCTGTTGAACTCATAATGAGCAGAAGGGAGCCGAGGTCATTGGTGAAGCGGTTTCCCATCCAGTCCATGACTATTGCCAGGCCGTTCTGCTCCTCCATCACAGGACCAAGATTAGTCCATTCGAATTTCTGGCCGAAGATTTTGTAGGTGTTCAGTGTGTCCCATGTGCCGTTAGAGAGATATGACGTCGCATTGACCTGCTGCTCAAAGAAGTAAGTTCCCCAGCTGATTGCCTGAACGTCTGTCAGCGTCCATGCAATCTGCTGATTGTGTCCTATGACGACAACCGGCGCGCCTGGAAGCACAACGCCGTAAACGTCATACTGCGGATCGACCAGCTGGACCTGAAACCAGATGGGCGGGAGGGTGAATGCGAGAACCGGTCCACCAACAAGTATGGGACTGCCGGTGGACGTCCTGTTGCCTGCGACGACCCACTCATTGCTGTGGTCGGACGGGTTGGGCGGAAATACGTGCGGTATGTCGAATCCCTGGAATTTCTTCCATAATGAATATGTCATAGAAGCAGTGGTTGCATTTATGCCCCAGTCATTGTTCATTTCTGCAACTACAGAGGGGTTCGGCACACCATTGAAGCCCGCATAGTAAACCTGCGGTATTGGGGAGAAATCGGGTATCGATGCAGTGGTCGCATTGCCCATCTTGTATTGCAGGAGTGTGTAGAGCAGCGCATCAGATCCGTATTCGAGGTTCTGTATCATGTATTCCTGGACTGCGTAACTGTCCACCGGAGTCCAGGGGGAGGGACTGTAGCCCAGCAGCTTGAACATGAATGGGAGGTCATTGTGCGAACTGGAGTAGTTGATGTATGCATTCACACCGGCGGAGTATGCTTCGACGGCAAGCACCGACAGCTCGTCAGTCGAGTTTGTGGCGGCATTTGCCTGAATCTGGTTCCAGTCTTTCTGTGCTGAAATGTACAGACCAAGGTTGAGCTGGAAGCTGTCATAAGTCCGGTAGCCTGCACCAAGGACAGGTGCAAGCTGTCCGATTGCGGCGCGCCTGAATATGTCCATCTGCCAAAGTCTGTTCCTGGCCTGAACAAATCCGAGTGAGTAGAAAAGATCGTGGTTGTTGGACGCATAAATGTGGTAAACGCCCTCCGTGTCCTGTATTACCGTTACATTCTGTTTGAGTCCCGGCAGACTGAATGTCGCATTTGAAAATTTCAGGTTGGCTGCGTTCTGCCAGACTCCGCTTTCCGGGTTGAGAATCGCACCAAGCGGTGTAGCATAGCTCACAACAAGAATCAGCACTACAATCACCACCGAAAAAAAGGGGGCAAACCGTGTGACCCTCATAATATGGGATCACAACCTGCTTATTTATAGACGCCAGCTTTGACAGAGTAACAGGTTCCAGCTCATTTGAGGTGGAAATCTGTTATGTGGCATTACGTGATAAGCGCGGGCATCCGCAGTATGTCATGACGATCGTTGTTTTATCGCACGCGGTGGAAATCAGCTGGGAAATCAATATCTATTATGCAACGCATCCGGCGAAGTGGTGTTTCATTGGATAAGGAAAGGGGACTGCATCTGACGATTGGAAATCTGCTTATCGACGCTGCATCAAGATATCCTGGTCGGGAAATTGTCTATGGAAATGAAAGGTACACTTACAGCGAGTTCAGCAAAAGGGTGAGGCGTATTGCCTCCGGACTGCTCAACAAGGTCGGTGTAAGGGAGGGGGATATAGTCGCAGTGCTCGACTGGGACAGCATGAGGTACATGGAAGCATATTATGCTGTTCCGATGATTGGCGCCGTTCTGCATACCGTCAACATAAGATACCCGCCAGAGGTAATCTACTACACGATGGCGCACGCGGAGGACAGATATGTTGTCGTCCGGGACGAATTTTTGCCGATGCTGGAAAAGTATGCTGAGATGTTCGATTTCGTGAAGGGTTGGATAATCTGCAGCGATTCCGGGAAGGAGATACACACATCACTAAAGCCGTTCTACGATTTCAGGGAACTCCTTGACTCCGAGATCAACGATCTGCCGGATGTGAGCGAGGACAGGATGGCCACCGTTTTTTACACGTCGGGCACCACAGGCATGCCCAAGGGCGTGTCTTTCACACACAAGCAGATTGTCCTGCAGGCAATGTCGCTTACTATTGCGGCATCAATGGCACCGCTGTCCAACACCGACAGGGATGTCATAATGCCGCTCGTGCCGATGTTTCATGTACATTCATGGGGACTGCCATACAGCTCCCTGATGGGCGGGATGAAATACGTCCTGCCGGGAAGATATGATTTTCCATCCCTGCTGGAGAAGATAGAAAGGGAGAAGGTCACATTCACGGCCTCGGTGCCGTCCATCCTTTACCTTCTTCTTACAGCACCCAATCTCAGGGAACATATGCCGGCACTAAAGGGATTGAAGTCGCTGATAGGCGGATCCGCGCTTCCTGCGGGCCTAGCGGCAAAGGCAAGGGCTGCAGGTATGCTGGTTCTGGGTGCTTATGGCCTTTCCGAGACTTGCCCCGCGCTCACGATTTCAGTCTACGGCAGCAAGGTTCGGGATCTGCCCGATGAGAAGAAGAGCGAATTCCTGCTGAAGGCAGGCATACCTTTCCCGTTCGTCAATCTCAGGATAGTTGATTCTTCATTCAGGGATGTGCCTGCGGACGGCAAGACCGCGGGTGAAGTTGTTGTCCGTTCGCCATGGTGCACGAGCGGCTACTACAAGGATCCTGAGCGGACAGACGAGCTCTGGAAGGACGGGTGGCTGCACACAGGCGACATAGCTGTCATGGACGAATACGGCTATGTGCAGATAGTCGACAGGGAAAAGGATGCTGTCAAGTCCGGCGGCGAGTTCATACCCAGTCTTCTTCTGGAAAGTGCGATAAGCGAATGCAGGGGCGTGGGAGAGGTCGCTGTCATCGGCATGGCGGATGAGAAGTGGGGTGAGAGGCCGTTTGCCATTGTCACAAAGTCGGGCGAAGTGACCGAGGCGGAAATAAGGGCGCACCTGAGGAAGTACGTGGAGACAGGCAGGATTCTTCAGTGGTGGATACCCGACGGCTTCGAATTTGTCGACAGCATACCGAAGACAAGTACCGGGAAGTCGGACAAGAAGGAATTGAGGAAACTGCTTCGGCCAGAGACCGGGGGTAAAGCCTGATTTCTCAGATCGACGCGCTTCCATCGCCAAGCAGCATGCGCGCCAGCCTTTCCCTGTCGGCATTCCTGTTCCCGCTGAAGGCATTCAGGGCCATCGCATCCCTGTAGAACTTCTCAATCCGGTATTCCTCGAAGTAGCCGTTGCCACCGTGCACCTGCATGGACAGTTTCGATGCACTGACCGCAAGTTGCGTGGCGTGGAGCTTGGCGACCAGTCCTTCCTTCTCCCCCTCCGCCGCCTTCCCGTAAACGTACTCCCTGCAGATTTCAATCTCCGCCATGACAGATGAGAGCGAATGTGCCAGCGGCGTGTATTCCACCAGCCTGGAGCCGAATGTCTTGCGTCCTTTCGCGTAATCGACTGCCCTTTCAATCGTGCTCTCCGCCATGCCGAGTGCTATGGCCGCCGCAGCACAGTTTCCCCGGCTCAGGGCAGACTCGACCGACTGTCTGCCGCCGGTGGAGGCGATGACATGTGTGTTTGCCCGGGCAGACCCGATAACCAGGCTGCCGAAGCCTATTCCGCGGAAACCGAGGCTGTGTCCATGCACGCTTGGCCAGGCACCGCCATCGAGCAGGCAGAGTGCACTGCCATCCTTCGTATCCGCTGCCGCCACCACATAATCAGCTCCGGGGTTCAGCACATATTCCGCACTGCCTGCCACACTCCCCTCCTCGAGCAGTTCAAGCGAACTGGCCCCCCTGGCCGACAGCACACTGTCAAGTATCACTGTGCCGCTCTTCCTTCCGGACGCAATTGACTTTATGGCTGCGCCAGCTGCATCTGTGACATGATGCAACGAAAGTGCACCGAGAACGAGTGAATTCTGAAGATATGTGTAGAATGAGAGCGACGGGGAGTGTTTCGCGATTGTTTCAAGGATCAGCAGATATGACGATTTTTCCACCCCGGCTCCACCAAGCTCTTCGGGCAATGCTGCGGACAGATATCCCATCTCAGACATTCTGTCCAGCAGTTCACCGGGTATTCCACTCTTCTCAATTTCCACGGCTGCCGGCTCTACATATTTCTCTGCAAATTCCCGGGCCATGCTCAGTATGAGCCTGTTTTCCTCGCTCAGGTTCATCTCGCATCCTCCCTCTGGTCAATCATCCTGGCTATGATAAGCTTCTCCACCTCGCTCGTTCCTTCCCATATCTCCATGATTTTTGCATCCCTGTATGCCCTCTCCAGATCCGTTGTTATGCCATCGGCACCCATGAATTCAAGCACACGTGTGACTGCATAGGTTGCAGTTTCCGCCGCATAGTATTTCGCTATGCTTGTTGCAACCGGATCCGGGTTGAACTTGAACAGGTATGATGCTGCCCTGTAAGTCAAAAGCCTGGCTGCCTCGACCCTGCTGGCCACTTCCGCAACAAGGAACTGTGTGCTTTCAAGTGACGCAATAGGCCTGCCGGACGCCTTGAGCGATGCAATGTAGCTCTTCAACCTGTCGAGCGCACCCTGTGCTATACCCAGCGCCTGGGCTGCAACGTAAATTCTGGATATATTGAAAAATGTCATGACGTAGTAGAACGCCCTGCCCTCTTCGCCTATCACGTTTGCGGCCGGTATGCGAACGTTGTTGAATGTGAGTTCTGCAGTATTGGTCGCCCTCATGCCAAGTTTCCCCTTCAGCTGGGTTGCGCGGAACCCCTCCATACGTGACTCCACCACAACCATTGTGAGGCCCCTGTGCCTCTTGTCAGGCATTGCAGGAGAGGAACGGGCCAGCAGGTAGAAATGGTCCGCAATCGCACCGTTCGTGATGAATGTCTTCTGGCCGTTGAGCAGATAGTCTCCGCCGTCGACCTTCTGGAGGGTGGCACTTATGCCTGCCACGTCGCTACCGGCACCCGAATCTGTTATTGCGAAACCGCTGATTTTCTCGCCGCGCATCACCGGCTCAAGATAATTCTTTTTCTGCTCTTCACTCCCGAACAGCATCACGACTTCGCTGCCGAAAGCGGGAACAATGGCGGAAAGCCCGAGTCCTGCGTCAACCCTGCAGAACTCCTCCATTGCCACAAGCATGCCCCATGGGTTGCTCATGTCGATGTAACCCTCGCTGAATGCCTTCCGCCTGATGTCATCGGGATAGTTCTCCTCCTCGTCAAATTTCGCTGCGATCTCAGGAGTGAATTCCCTGACTGCAAACTCCCTCGCTTTCTTTTTCATGGCGCGGACATCATCGGGCAAATCAAAATCCATATTCACACCCTCTCAAGCAGCAGTGAGAAACCCTGCCCACCGCCCACACAGAGCGTTGCAATCCCCCTTTGTTTGCCCTTCTCCTTCAGCTCCCTTGCCAGTGTCCCTGTGAGTCTTGCACCGCTTGCACCCAGCGGATGGCCAATTGCAATGCTGCCTCCATGTATGTTGACCTTCTCCCTTGCTATTCCCATCTCCTTCATGGCATAGAGAGCAACAACCGAAAAGGCTTCGTTGATCTCCCAGAGGTCAATGTCTTCAGGGCGCAATCCGACACGGCTGAGCGCTTTCCTGGTTGCAGGAACCGGACCCTTTCCCATGACACTCGGATCAACACCTGCCCAGCCCATGCTTGTTATCTTCGCGACAGGGTCCAGGCCTGTTTCCTTTGCCTTTTTACCCGACATAAGCATAACCAGCGATGCCCCCGCGCTTATCACGTA
>JAJYOM010000138.1 GCA_021796175.1 Thermoplasmata archaeon | reverse complement strand
AATACTGCTACAGTACGGGGAGTTCCTTGAGAACAACCACCCGCTTGTGCCTGCGGGTTATTCCATGGAGTGGCATCGTGCCCTCTTGAAGAAGAAACTTGGAAGGCTGCCGGACGGCTGGGAGAAGCCTTCGCTGGAACAGGCGCTGAAGATGTCTTCGGACTGGGATGTCCCGCTGCATCCGAATTTCAACTTCTTCTGGAACGACATAACTTTAAACGAGCTTTATGAACTGATAGACATCGTATCGTCATCCGGTTCTGTTGAGAGTGGAAAGCTGCTGCTTCCACTCGAAGGGACAAAATCTGTCCTTGAGAAACTGGGAGTGCTGCACAGAGTGGCCGATGGCAGCATAGTCGTGGAAGGACAGGCGAAGCAGCTTCTGCTCTGCCTCGGGCTGTCCGCCGTTAATGGGAAAGTTGTCAGGGTGAGGCAGCCGGGCATGTTTTCAAACACACTCGAGATGGTCAGCGCACTGGCTGCAGTGCGGGTAATGCCCAGGGCACAGACACGCATCGGCGCGAGGATGGCTAGACCCGAGAAGGCAGCTGAGAGGAAGATGAAGCCTGCGCCCCATGTTCTCTTCCCTCTCGGCCAGGAAGGTGGAATTCAGAGGCTCTTCTCCGAGGCGGCAAAGAAGAGATATCTGCAGCTTGAGATGAACACGCGTGCCTGCCCTGATTGCGGCACAGTGACTTTCAGGGCAGGATGCGACTGCGGATCGCACACGCGCATCAGGAAGGACAGCAGGATTTACAGGGTTGAGATACAGAAGCAGCTCAGCGAGGCATTGCAGCGTCTGGGAGAAAACAGGTACTATGAAATGAAGGGGGTGCAGGGACTCATATCCTCGGGAAAGACGCCGGAGCCGCTTGAGAAAGGCATACTTCGCGCCAAGCACGGCATTTCGACCTTCAGGGACGGGACTGTGCGTTTCGACATGACCGATGTGCCGCTGACGCATTTCAGGCCGTCGGAAATACGCCTGACGGTCGAAAAAGGCGATTGAGCTTGGTTACACCAGTGACATCAGGGGAATGGAGCTGACGGACGCTGACCAGCTTTGCGAGCTGAAAGTGCAGGATGTTGTCCCGTCGATCAAGTTCGCCGACTACATGAAGCGAGTTGCAGACTTTGTCGATGATTCGCTTGTCAGGCTGTATGGACTGGAACCCTACTACAGGCTGGGCGCGAGGGAGGAGCTGATAGGCCACCTTGCTGTTGGACTGGCACCGCACACATCAGGAGGGATTCTCTGCAGGATCATAGGATTCACAGATGCGAATGTAGGGTACGGCCATCCGTTCTTCCATGCTGCAAAGCGCAGGAATGCGGACGGAGACGAGGACTCGATGATACTCCTGCTGGACGCGCTGATCAACTTCTCAAGATCATACCTGCCGGCGAGCAGGGGCGGCCTCATGGATGCACCGCTGGTCCTTTCGCTGATGATAGACCCGAACGAGATTGACAAGGAGGCGCACAACATCGATCTCCTTCAGGAATATCCACTTGATTTCTATGAAGCGACAGCAAGATACGCGAGGCCGAAGGAGGTGGAGAGAATCATGGATACTGTCGGGCCGAGGGTACAGACGCCAGGGCAGTATGAGTCATTCGGCTTTACGCACGACACACGCATGATAGACGAAGGGCCGCATGAGTCGGAATACAGCAGGCTGGGCACGATGCAGGAGAAGCTGTGGGCACAGCTGAGGCTGGCGGAGAAGATAAGGGCGGTCGATGCAGGCGATGTTGCCTACAGGGTGATAACAAGGCACTTCCTTCCCGATATGATTGGAAATCTGAAGAGCTTTTCAGGACAGGTGCTGAGATGCACAAAGTGCGGCGCAAAATACCGGCGCATTCCGCTGAAAGGGATTTGCTACTGCGGGCACGAGCTGACACTCACGGTACATGAGGCAAGCGTGAAGAAATACCTCGAGGTGACAAAGGAGATAGTGAGGCAGTTCAAGCTGCCGCTCTACACAGTGCAGAGGATTGAGCTCATTGAGAGGGCAATGGACAGTCTTTTCGAGAGTGATGGCGTAAGGCTGGTCAAGCTGACAGAGTTCGAGTAATTCTTCTCCCGCTTTATCAGAGAGAATCAACCTGCTTCGCAATTTCCGCAGACTTCTTCTCAAGCAGCTCGGATGCCTTCGCCAGTGCCGCAGACGCGGAAATGGAAGAATCCGTCTCAAACTGGAACACGAATTTTGTTTCATCCCCGACGACTGTCACGGCGCCTTTGGGGGCCGCATCAACGCATGCACCGCACAGGGTGCACTTTTCCACATCGGTGACTGCAATCTTTCCCTGCTTCTTTTCAAGTATGCGAACTGGGCAGCAGGATGTGTCGAACTTCTCCACATCCAGCTTGTCGTAGTTGAAGCTGATTGTCGGATAATACCTGTAACCGGGTGCCTGCACGGCCTGGAACTTCGCGTGCTGCTTGCCGGTTCCGAGCTCAGCGGTTGCATATACAAGCAGCGCCTGGTTCGCCCCGAGCCTGACAATTGGAATGAATTCGTCCTTGACCCTGAACTTGTCGCTTCCAAGCGGTTCAAGATCGCCGGAATAGACAGTGCTTGGTCCTTTCTTGTTCAGTGAATACATCACAGTGCAGCTCGGGCATCCCTCGCCCTTGCAGGTGCACTCTGAACGGAAGTTGAATTCGTCCAGGTATGTGGGGAGCGGTACAAGACCGAGTCTGTGCGCTATGATCTCGTCGAACAGCGGTGTCACGCTCTCGAACTCCTTTCCGTCCTCGCCCATTATCGGCCCGAGGTGGAATTCGACGTTGTGTATTGCCATCTTCGGAACATCAGAGATGAGCACGCGCCTCAGGCTGTTGGCGAACTGGGGGCTCGCATCTGATATTACAAACCTGGCGTAATTATCCCGCATTTCCCTGATTTCTATGTCCATTTGCACACCCGTCTAAACCCGTCTGCCGCGTCTGCCGCCCTTCTTCTTCGTGCCGTCGTGCGGAACAGGGGTGACATCCTCTATCCTTCCTATCTTGAGACCCGCCCTGGCCAGCGCCCTGATGGCTGCCTGGGCACCTGGTCCGGGTGAAGGGGATTTGTTTCCTCCGGGTGCCCGGACACGAACGTGGACTGTATCGATGCCCTTCTCCTTGATCTGCTCGGCCACCTTTTCGGCTGCCCTCATGGCAGCATATGGCGAAGATTCATCTTTGGCCGCCTTGACAACCATGCCGCCAGTGCATTTGGCGAGCGTCTCAGCGCCGGTGATATCCGTCACCGTAATCAGTATGTTGTTGTAACTTGCAAATATGTTGGCTATGCCTATTTTCCCCATTGTTTTTCACACCTCTTTCTTGCCGGGCTCAGCAGTTTCAGCTGCTTTGTTCGTCTCTGCAGCAGGGACCCTCCTGGCTGCCTGAGGAGGTGCTGTCGGCCTTGGACCGCCGCGCCTCGGTGGTGGTCTGCGCCCGCCCTGCCTTCCGCCGCCGCCTCTGCCGCCAAACCTGCCCTGTTCTTCTGTCTCCTGCCTCTTCTCCTGCAGGACACCGACAAAACCAGGCTCTGGCCTCATCGGGTGCATATCGCTGGAAAGCGGGGATGCGCCGCTGTACGCCACCAGCTCATCCTCCCCCTTTCTGACAAAATATCCTGGAACTGTGAATCTGCGACCGCCGAGGCTGACATGCCCGTGGATTATGAACTGCCTTGCCTGGCTGATTGAGTGAGCCATTCCCTTTTTGAATGTGACTGTCTGGAGCCTCCGTGCAAGAAGGTCCTCCAGGCCGATAAGAAGCAGGTCGTCAAGATTTGCATTCTCCTGTATGAGTCCAAGCCGCTGGCACTTGAGAATGAGGGCGCCTGTCTCCTTTGCGCTCTGCTTGTCGCCTGTCCTGTTCTTGGCCTGCAGGCCCCTGGCCTGTCTCCTTATCTCCCTCAGGAAGGACTGAACCTTCCACAGCTCCTTCTTGTTCTTGAGTCCGTACTTGAAGACAAGGTTGCTCTCTCTTTTGATTCTCTCCCCTTCCCATGGATGGGAAGGCCGGTCATACTTCCTGACAGGAAACTTGGGATCGCCCATTTACACACCCTGAGATCATTTTTGCTTGGCCGGTTCGGCCCTTGCGGCTGGCTTGGCTGCTGCTGCCGGTTTCGCGCCCGCTGCAGCTGCCGGCTTTGCCGCTGCCGCTGTTGCAGTCGCCGGAGCTGCGGCGCCTGCCGCGGACGCCTCAGGTGCAGCACCCGGGGCAGCCCTCGCCCTTGTAACACCCATTGTCAGGCCAGTTCTTCCATTGGAACGTGTCCTCTGGCCCCTGACCTTCTGGCCGGTTTCGTGCCTGATGCCCTTGTAGCTCCTTATCATCTTCATTCTGTTGATGTCCTCGCGGACAGCCAAATCTACCTCTGTCCCTATTGCATGCCTGCTTGAGCCTGTTTCGAACTCCTTCTGCCTGTTGACCATCCATTCTGGAAATGTGGTGGAAATAGAGGCAATCGCCTTCTCAACTTCGGCGAATTTCTCCTCTGTGTAGGAGCCTATCTTCTTGTTGCTGTCAAGACCGGAGAGTTCGGCGACCTTCTCGGCCACCCTCTTGCCCAGTCCCTTGACCTTCATGAGTGCAACAACCGACTTCTTGTTTCCATCCAGGTCAGTGTTTGCAATATGAACTATAAAGTGAAAGTCTGCTTTTGATGCCTCTTCTCCTCTAGCCCAC
>JAJYOM010000137.1 GCA_021796175.1 Thermoplasmata archaeon | reverse complement strand
GGATGCCGAACTTCCTGCACACTCTGGCGATTATGTCTTCTGAATAATACAAATCAACAAAGCTTGTTGTTCCGCCTGCAATCATCTCGGCAAGCGACAGACTGGTTGCATGCGACAATTCGCTGTCAGACCTGCCTGAATCGAGCCTGAAGGTCTTTTCAAGGAACGGTTCAAGTTCAATATCGTCTAGCATGCCCCTGAAACCTGTCATTGCAACGTGGGTGTGAGTATTGATGAGACCCGGAAGAACCGCCCCGCCATGAGCCTCAATCACGACATCCGATCTGTCTGACGACCTGCCGATTACGGTAATAATGCCATCTTCGATGAATATGTCCCCCCTGACAACTTTCCTAGCATCATCCTGTGTCACAAGCAATCCGTCTCGCACCAGCACATTCATCGGAGAACCATGATCAGTACATCTGAAGGCGATATAAAGATCGCCGGTTCATGAATTTTGCATCCTGTCAGACACAGCTGCTAGCCCCTGCCCTGCCGAAGCAAGATTAAATAATATGAAGGCAATACCGTCTGACGGATGTCTGACTGGTGAGAAATTGAAGAGATATGCGGATCAGCCGTTCAACAGCGAGGACATGTACAGGATACCGGTGGATCAAACACCGCAGCAGCCGGTGGTCTACCAGATGCCCAGGCAGCAGGACAAGCGAAGGAAGGGAATGCTTGGAGGTAAACCGTACAGCATCTGGTCAGCATCAAAATACATACTCATGATATCACTCATGCTCTACTGGCTTCCACTTGTAGGACAGATGATAGGTGGTTTCATAGGTGGCAGAAGGGCCGGTTCCCCGTTCAGGGCGATCGTCGCGGCCATAATCCCGGTTATGATACTGTTTGGCATCTCGACAGCCTTGCAGACAGGGTTCATCCCAATCAGGCTGCAGAACGCGGGAACACTGCTGATAGCGCTGGTGGAGCAGACGCTTGAAAGGCTGCCTATTGCTTCGCCATACGTCAATTTTGCTACCACTTATGTCGGATCATTTATTGCTGAGCTGAAGACGGCGGCATCTCTGAAGGCTGGAAACTACCTTATCACAATTGCGCTTGCTTATGTCGGGGGCATACTGTCAGATCAGAGCAGGAGGGAGCTGGAATACGTGTCAAGATACGGTTCGCCCACAACAAACATACTCGTTTCTGGAAGGGAGGCTGAACACGGGCCCTTCCACATGCCAAGTCCTTCAAGATTCTTCCATTCGCTTATGCCTTCAGGAAGGCAGCATGAAACTGGATTCGCAAGCCTTATGCCGGTACCTTATTCTGATAACGGATTCCAGGCACAGGGCTATGCCCAGCCCCAGACGCGGTACGCGCCTGCGGCAGTGCCTGTTCAGATGGAAGAGACTGAATATCACCCAGGGAGTGTCGTCAGGCGCAGGACGGCGCCAGAATTCAGACCGAGGTCATGGGAGGATGTTTACCTCAGAAACATGCGCATTGCAGGAATCTCAGGTGCCGGCGCAGGCAGACGATCATCCAGGGCATCCCGGGAGTTTGAGACGGCGACACATCCACGAAGTTATAACAGTCCTGAAAGTGAAGAAAGCACGCCCGCTGTAAGGGAGAGGGCACCGGCACAGCCAAGAATGCCTGCCACCGTGAGAAGGGACAAAATCAGGGATGAAAGCACGAGGAGACTTGTGGAAAGAGCGCTTGGAAAGGACTACGCCAAGTCGATCGGAACACAGGGACGAAGAAACTCCCAGAAGTACCAGACTTCGGCGGGCGAAGGCAGTATGATTCCAAAGAGTCAACCTGCCACCGTGAGGAAAAACGGCGAATGGGAACTGCTCTGAACGGCCATGCACCGTGGACTGTTCGTATTGGCAAAGGCATTTAAACTAGTTGTATTTCATAACAGCTGAAATTGATGTTTTGCCCAAAGTGCAAGTCACTGATGGTTCCACAGGACGGTGTTCTCAGTTGCAGAAGATGCGGATTCGAGATGAAAGCTTCTGAGAACCCGAAGCCCACCATCAGGTCGGAGATGAATGCAGACATGGGTATGCTCGTGGTCGAGGGCCGAAGCGATACACTGCCCAAGACTGACATTAATTGCCCTAAGTGCGGTAACAATGAAGCCTACTGGGTGCTCAGACAGACAAGATCCGCTGATGAGCCCGAAACCAGGATTTACAGATGCACGCGGTGCAGTCACTCATGGCGCGAATACTGAAATCGCTACAACCTGCTGTCCGCGGCAAAGTTGTGCCGGCGGTCTGAATCACTGACAAACACAACAATTATATTTTGAGAGCTTTTTACACCGGATCGGAGTTTTAAATGTTGAAGGCCAGCGCGAAAGCGGACATACTCAAGCAAATTGTCGATGTCGTCTCAACACTTGTTGATGAGGCGAAATTCAACGTGGATGCCGACGGCGTATCGCTGAAGGCTGTTGACCCTGCCCATGTTGCTATGATAGAGCTCACACTTGGAAAGGGCGCCTTTGAGAGCTACGAAGGAGAGGAAACAGAGCTAGGGATAGACATCGAGAAACTGAAGGAAATACTGAAGCTGGCGCATGCAGGAGACAGTGTCAGTCTGGAGCACAACGAGGACAAGAACCAGCTGATCATTAAGATAGGCGATGTGACAAGAAGGATGAGCCTCGTGGACACGGCGGGCATGTCAGATCCAAAAGTGCCCAACATAGAGCTGCCTACAACGATGAGATTGAAGGCAGAGGAGCTCAATTATGGAATAAAGGCCTCCGAAAGCGTTTCCGACCACATAGCGCTCGTAGCCGATGAGAGCTCGTTCGAAATGAGCTCTGAAGGGGATTCGGACTCCGTGGATTACAGGCTGCCGAAGGAAAAACTGATTTCGCTTGAGGCAAAAGGCAAGGTCAGGAGCCTGTTTCCGCTCGATTATTTCTCAAATATGGCCAGAGCAATAGCAGGTGGCAGCGAGGTAAAGCTCAATCTGGGCAACAATTACCCGGTCAAGCTTGAATTCGACATAGCCGGTGGTAACGGCCATGTCAGGTATCTGCTGGCCCCGAGGGTGGAGAGCTGAAAGTCATACATGTACAGACTATGCGTACTGGTGTCCGGTAACGGCACAACCCTTCAGGCCATAATTGATGGAGTCGGTGCGGGCCTGCTCACTGCGGAGATAGCGGCGGTCATATCCAGCAGGCTGAATGCATATGCGCTTGAACGTGCACGGCATCACAGCATACCAGCCATTGCAATTGATTACAGAGCTCTCGGTAAAGAAAACTTCAACAGCAGACTATTATCAGAACTTGAAAGACTCTCGCCTGACCTCATATGCCTGGCCGGTTACCTGAAGATACTTGATGGAAAAATTGTGAGAGCCTATCACGGAAGAATATTGAACATACACCCGGCGCTGCTGCCTCAGTTTGGTGGTAAGGGCATGTATGGTGACAGGGTGCACGAAGCGGTGCTGAGAAGCGGTGCAAGAGAGAGCGGCTGTACAGTGCATTTCGTCACAGAGGGCGTGGACAATGGTCCCATAATCCTCCAGATCAAGGTGCCTGTAAGAGATGGCGATACAGTACATTCGCTTGGACAGAGGGTACATGAAGCGGAACTGGCGGCTTATCCTGAGGCAATACGCCTGGTGATGGAAGGGAAGGCGAAGATGCAGTGATCAGAGCAAATGTCATGTGGTCGCTACAACTTACATTGTGCATGCTGGCTAATGCTTAAAAAGATTAAATACGTGTATACGTTCGCTTCAATTCGGGTGTGAAATTCCTTGATTGAACCGATTCCCCCGGCGCGTACAGTGGAGGAACTGGAAAGGATTGCGAGGGAGGTAAGGAAAGACATTATCCTGGTAACCAGCGCGGCAGGATCCGGTCACCCCGGTGGTTCACTTTCTGCGGCGGACATACTGACCGCGCTCTATTTCAGGCTGCTGAAGCACGATCCAAAGAAGCCGAAGTGGGCCGATCGTGACATTTTCATCCTTAGCAAGGGGCATGCGGCGCCTGGCTACTATTCGGTGCTTGCGGAAGCAGGCTATTTCTCAAGGGAGGAGCTGATGACGCTAAGGAAACTTGGCAGCAGGATGCAGGGGCATGCCCACACTGATGTTCCCGGCGTGGAAGTATCCACCGGCTCTCTCGGCCAGGGTCTGTCCATTGCCAACGGCTTTGCGCTGTCATACAGGCTGGACCATCGGCCCTCCCGTATTGTTGCGTTACTCAGCGACGGAGAAAATGATGAGGGACAGACCTGGGAGGCTGCCATGTTTGCATCCTTCAGGAGGCTGGACAACATAACAGTTTTCGTGGACAGGAACGGAATACAGAATGACGGTTTCACGAAGGAGATTCTTGACACGAGTCCTCTTGAGGACAAGTGGAGTGCTTTCGGCTGGAATGTTGTTGTCATCGACGGCCATAATATGGCTCAGATACTTGATGCGTATGAGCAGTCTCTGAAAGTGAAGGGGAAACCGACTGCGATTATCGCAAACACTGTCAAGGGTAAGGGCGTTTCATTCATGGAAAACAACGTTGCATTCCACGGCAAGGCGCCTAACAGGGATGAGACAGCGAAGGCGCTCCTGGAGCTTGGGGGTGGTGAGCACAAATGAGCTGGAGCGAGGTGAAACTCCAAAGCCAGAGGAAGGAGTACGGGAAGGCGCTGGTTGAGCTCGGAGCGAAGAACAGGAATCTGGTGGTTCTGGACGCGGATCTGTCGGTATCAACGAGAACTGGTGTAAAAAGCTCT
>JAJYOM010000136.1 GCA_021796175.1 Thermoplasmata archaeon | reverse complement strand
TTTTTCTGATTTCGGATGATAGCAGGTACATCAGCGGGCACGAACTGGTTGTTGACGGCGGCCTGAATTACAACGGCACTGTTTACCAGCCGATCGGATAGACGGATCGCATTCGCAAAACGCTCGCGCAGTTTCAACCGAAGGTGTTTTTTATCTTCTCCCTGAGGAATGATACGGAATTCAGCAAATCTGCCTTCCCATTGACCCCGTCCTCGATGGATATCCAGCCTCTGAAGTCAATTTTTTTCAAAACAGCAAAGATCCTTTCGTAATCTATGAGGCCCGTTCCGATTACGCCGTGCTCCAGCGATTCCGGATAACCGACACCGGTGTATTTCTCGAGATCCTTCAGCGAAAAGCCGCTCCGCAGGTGCCTGTCGCTGGCATGCATCGTCAGGATGCGCTTTCTGAAGCGGTTCAGGACGGCAAGGGGGTCCTGTCCGGCAACGAGTGCATTGGAAGGGTCATAATTTACCCCGAACCATGGAGAGTGAATGCTGTCGACAATCTGCCCGAAAATGTCCAGCGACTGTGCGAACTCGGGGTATATCCATCTTCCGTCCTTGTAGTGATTTTCCATCACGAGATGCACGCGGTGCTCTTCCGCATATGGAAGGAGCTGCTCGATTGATTCCACAACCCAGCGTATTCCGTCATCCCTTGATACTTCAGGACGTCTCTGACCGGAAAGGACTCTGCAGGTTCGTATCCTGCTCCCGGTCTCAGACGCCGACATGACTCTTATCCAGAACAGCATCGCATCGATCTGCTTCTGCCTGTAGTCTTCGTCTGGATGTGTGAAATCCGGGGAGGTGCACATCATTGGCACCCGCAGTCCCCTGGACATAGCATATTGATGTGTTCTGAGGACGTCAGCTTCGCTCGCTTTCCTGTAAAAATACGGGTACATTTCAACACCGTCAACAGACAGCGAAGATGCTTCGTCTATCCAGTTTTCAAGTGATCTCTTTCCGTCACAGAGGTCATCGAAATAACCCTTCGGAAATGCAATCAGACCCGGTCCGCTCATTCTAATCTCTCCATTCAGGCAGAATGAGGCCGCTTCACGAGCGACACGACTTCCCTGAGGACATTCCGTATTTCTACTGATTCTGATGCGGGCGAGAAGGAGTGGCCGTCTATAACCAGTGGGGCGCCGACAACAACAAGAGGTGCTCCCAGGGCAGGGAGTTTCGGAAGATCCCTGACCGAAAGACCGCCGACTGCCTGAACGGGGCAGTCGACTGCATCCACAATTTCCTGCAGGAAATCGACGGGGCTGCCGCCGTTCTCTCCCCTTTCATCGAATCCGAGATGCGCAATGACCACATCTACGCCGGCATTCTCGAGTTCACGGGCGGCTGTCGCCCTGTCCCTTCTGCCGAGTATGTCACCCATCACGAAAATACCGTAGTGGCGTGCAGCCCGTACTGTTGCCCTCACGGTCGCAGGATGGCCCGCAGCCATCACGACGACAAAATTGGCTCCTGCCTTAGCCATCATTTCCGTTTCGAGGTAGCCTCCATCCATAGTTTTGAGATCGGCAACTATCGGGACATCAGGAAACCTCTTCCTGAAATGAGAAACGGCATGAAGACCTTCACCCAGCAGCAAAGGTGTACCCACTTCGAGCCAGTCAACGCCTGACTCGATTGCTATCTGTGCAATCGGATCGGCATCTTTTATCGTTTCGAGATCAAGGGATACCTGAACGGTCGGTTTCCTCAGATCTTCCCTGGTGAGCGTCACAGTATCAGGACTCCCTTGACAATTCTCTTCTTTTCCATATCATCAAAGGCATCCTTCCACCTGTCAAGTGGATACAGCCTGACAATCTTTTCCGGCTCCAGTTTCCTGATTCTGAGCAGTCTCAGAACCCTCTCCCAGGTCTCCCAGTTATGACTGAATGACCCGTGAAGCTCAACAGCTTTTGAAACAATCTGGTCAAGGTTAAATTCAGGAACGTCAGGACCCCATCCAACCTTCACAATCCTTCCTCCAGGCCTTATGACATCGAGCGCAGTCTTCAGCGTTGCACTGACTCCCGAAGCATCAATCACAACATCTACACCGTCGCCCCAGCCAGAATGACTCAGTGCCTCCACTGTCGTATGGGCATCATCGAAAATCATGTCAGCGCCGGTTTCAGAAGCTGTTTTGAGCCGCTCCCCGTCTGCAGGCATTCCAAGCACCGCAATGCTCGCCGGAGATCTCAGCATCGCAACCTGAAGGCAGAAGAGTCCTATGGGACCAGGTCCGATTATAAGAACAGTGTCGGCAGGTTCGATTTTTCCGATCGACGATGTGGCGTTGAAAGCCACACAACTCGGCTCTGTTAGTGCAGCAGAAACATCGCTGACTTCGTCGGGCACCCTGTGCAGTATCTCTTCTCTGGCAATCAGGTATTCGGCCATGCCGCCGTCTGTCAGTGCTCCGAAGCCCATCCTGCCTGAACAGAGATTGTAATTTCCCTTCCTGCAGTTATAGCATCTTCCGCAAACATGGAATGCAGTCTCGCAAACCACTCTGTCTCCCACCTTGAAATTTTGAATTCCACCCCCTGTCATGTCGACTATTCCCATCAGCTCGTGTCCCAGAATTACAGGCTCATTCCTCCGATACGATTCCGTTCCGTTGTACACGTGTATGTCGCTGCCGCACACACCAACGGCCTTCATTTTCAATCTCACTTCCATCTTTCCGGGTTCCCCGGGGTCGTGTACGTTCCTCAAGAAAACTTTTCCGGAACCATGCGATTCGGAAACTATTGCCTTCAAATTCAACACCCGCGTTGGACTAGACGTGTCACATAGAATAATATTTCTGGAAACACCAGGTTCTGAATGCAGTCACAATGGACAGCTCATTGGCGGCAATGTGATGATATTGCAGGAAGGGTCCTCTGCCGCACGCCATTTGAAAATTGCATCGCGGTTTTACCGGAATTGAATGTTCCGCGAGGCGACTATCAGACATATTGTAAGGAGCTCTTCGCAATGAGCATTCGTACGCAACACCGAACCGCTCAATTGAAGGGCTGAACTCATATCAAAAACTCGTCAAAAACGTATCAAGGCCCATTAAAAAAATTGCAAGTCCTGATGTCAGCTTTGGAACAATTTTTACATCGTGGAGAAACAGGTTAATATAGCTATATTAAAATACGGGGCAGGGTGAAATATTGACGCAATCTGCGAGTGGTAACGAAAAACGTGGGAATAAGAGAATAGTGTGGGCGTCAATCGTTGTGGTGGTAGTTATTATTGTTGTAGTAGCTGCCTCTGCCGCCGTCATATTGTCCAAACCGCCCACTAAGAAGAGCAACACAGTTTACTTCTACACCTGGTGGGGTCCCACCAGTGGTAGAGCTCTGCAGAATCTGACAGCAGCATTCCATAAGGCATATCCGCAGTACACTGCGGTGCCTACGGTATCTCCCGGCGCGGGAGGCACAAACGCGAAGTATGCAATACTCACGTTAATCAAGGCGAACGATCCGCCTAATACATTCCAGACGCATTATGGGCCTGAAATGCTGAGTTACATAGAGGCTGCTCCAAGTGGAGCGAAGTCGTTCGTTAACTTTACCAGCTATGTTCAGAGCAACATGGCAAATAAAGTCGTTTCACCCGTTCTTGCTGCCGGAACCTACAACGGAGTTACATTTTCGCTGCCTGTGGATGCGCATCAGGGTGCACAACTGTTTTTCAATCCTCAGCTTCTGGCGAAATACAGTCTTCCGATACCAAATAATATGTCTACACTCGTGAATGACACCATAGCCCTTGGCAGCCATGGCATCAATGCCTGGGTAATTCCCGGCGGAGACGGCGGATGGGATCAGCTCAATGTCTGGGAGAATGCTTTCCTCGCGTATGGCGGCAACACGATGTACGATGAGCTCATGTATGGAACTCTTAACACAAGCAGCCCTAGTGTTATGCATGTCCTGAACGAAACGAATGCAGCATTCTTCACATTTGAGAAATACAGCATGCCGGGCCTTGAATCAGACAGCTGGCTGCAGGCACTGCCCTATGTGCTGAGCGGTAAGGCAGCTTTCTACACCTCAGGCAACTGGGTACTCGAATATACAACGGATTATCTCCATGTCCTCGTTTATCCGGCAACCGCACCGTACACTTCATGGACGAACCTTACAATGCTCGATCAGTCGTTCCCCGGAACGCAACACTACTGGGTGCTTGTTACAGATTCAGTGGCAGTACCGTCCGGCCCGACATCAACACTTGGTCTGACATTTGCGAAGTATTTCTCATCATATGCCGGTGACACCGTATTCACAAAGACAAAGGCGGTAACATTCTACAACAATGTTACATCCAACTACTACGCGACTCAGGCGCAGTGGTACAGCTACAAGACACTTCTCAACACGAGTCCGTCCAATTTCGTCTACCAGCTGTCGGATGGAGGATTGTTCGACAATGTTTTTGCCTCATACACCTCCGCAATGACCGCCCTTTCTGAGATTGGACCTTCAGATCTCGCGGCATGGAACCTGACACTCGCAGGCGGTATCAGCAGCGAACAATCACAATGGATGGCTGCCAACTCTCTTGGCTATGGATACATGGGTTTCCCCGGCCACCCGTTCGGAGGATACGCCCCGCCATGGGCCTCAGCAGCAGTTTCAGGCGTTGCAGCGCATCCGAACAGTGCGAGCACCGTAAACGCTAGCGGTGCAAAGTCCCCGACTGCAGGCAACCACATACTGAAACCGACGAAAATCCATTATGTGCAGATATCACTGACT
>JAJYOM010000135.1 GCA_021796175.1 Thermoplasmata archaeon | reverse complement strand
AATTAGCCGGCACATGACTCAGGAACGAAATGTTGTGGTCGCAATCCTGATTGCATCCATTGTTGTTGGTGTGATTTTTGACTTCATTTTCTATCTCTTTTTCTCGTCCTTCCTGGACGGATATCCGGGATATTATACAACCGTGTACGATTCACCGTTTATGGCAACCGGCGTGGCAGCGGCATTCTTTACAATATCCATGCTGCTTTATCCGGTCTTCACTAAAGGCGTGAAAGAATTTGGAAGGGAGGATTTCAAATGAATGATAAGCTCAGGAAAGAAGTCATATTTATTTCAGTGGTCGTTGTAATACTTATCGCCTCAGCCGTGTTGAACGTATTTCTAATTTCAAACATATCCAATAGTGTATCACAGAACAACGGGGCGATTCCGGTTGGAGCGGAAGTTATACATGTCGTTGGGCACCAATGGGCATGGACATTTATCTACCCAAACGGTACATCTTCAGTTAATGCGCTGACAGTGCCAGTGAACAGAAACATTGCACTCGTGGTAAACTCATCCGATGTGATACACGATTTGTATATTCCGGAAATGGATGTACAGGTTTATGCGGTACCCGGGATGAATAATACCGTAGTTTTTGATCCCACTCATACTGGATCGTTTTACTTTGAATGCGTGGAATACTGTGGGGAATACCACTATCGTATGACAGGAACTTTGCAGGTGGTGAGCGCTTAATGGGATTCTTCTTTACTTTCATGGTTGAGTTGTCTGTAGTCCTCTCCCTGATTGCTCTTTTAATTTTCTTCGTGTTCTATTTTCTTTACCATAGGAAGTCAGAAATTGAGGATGCCGCAGATGCCGCTGGATACGAAAGTCCAAAACAGTACATGCGAGACACACTCGGCGAGAGGCCAAGAGTTCTCTCCATCTCTGCTTTCCTGAATGACGATGCCAAGAGCATTGGCATACGATACATAGTGGCAAGCCTGTTCTTCTTTTTCATAGCAGGGACCTTCGGCCTGACAATGAGGCTCAGTCTTACTGTACCCACTCCTTCGCTGCTTTCTGCTCAGGAGTACAATGTTCTCCTGACTGAACATGCCACTCTGATGATCTATATGTGGGCAGTCGGAAGTGCAATTGGATTTGCCTATTACCTGCTGCCGTCTCACCTTAAGCTTAAGCATGACTCCAGAGGGGTTTACGCCTCCTCCGGATTCTGGTTCTGGTTCATGGGTGGCCTCATGATCCTCTATTCAAGAACGGCCGCAAGATGGTACCTCTACCCTCCCCTAGCTCTGCAACTCTCTGCAAGCGGAGGCGGAATAGACAACTGGCTCGCAGTGATTGGTCTTGAGGCAGTATTCTTTGGCCTGATGATAACTTCCATCAATGTGATACTGATAATCTGGAAGGATCGAGACCCCGCAATAAAATGGTCCCAGATGAGTATGTTCGCCTGGTCCATACTGTTCACTGCCATAATGATAGTTGCCTCCGCCCCCCCGCTGATGGTCGGGCTTTCAATGCTGTTCTACGACTTCTTCAATCCAATCTTCTTCACCGGGGCAACTCATGAGGTATTGCTTTTTGCCATACTTTTCTGGTTCTGGGGACACCCCATTGTCTATGTAGCCGTCATACCTTACTTTGGCCTTATTTACGAGATAATTCCCAAGTTTACCAACAAGCCCATATACAGTTACGGGTCCGGTATATTCGGTCTCGGCCTTCTCCTTATATTGAGTGAATTCGTCTGGGGACACCACCTTCTCAATTCCGGTCTTGGACTCGCGTGGGTTCTCTTCTATACAACCGCTTCTTTCGCAGTGGTAGTCCCATCTGCCATTACGGTATTCAATTATGTAGCTTCTCTCTGGTCTGCCGAGAAGATCAGACTGACTACTCCCATGCTCTTCGCCATTAACGGAATTATGGATTTTGTAATTGGTGGGGTAACCGGAGTAATGCAATCGAATCAGGGAATCAACCAGTTGGTACATGGGACATACTTTGTGACTGGTCACTTCCACTTCATATTTATGGGGATAACCACTGGAATATCCTTTGCTGCTTTCTATATGCTGTTCCCAACGCTGAGCGGAGGCAGAACTTACAATGTGAGGCTGGCGAGGCTTCACTTCTACTTTACCGCTTTTGGATCGCTCCTGATGGCAATGGCATGGACTGTTGGAGGTCTGATCGGAATGCCCAGGGCTGTGGCTGGATATCTTCCAGTATTCCAACCGTACCAGGATGCGTCGATTCTTGGCGGTTTGATAATCGGTATAGGCCAGCTTATCTTCCTCTACAACATAGCCACAAGCTGGTTGAAGGAACCATCACTCAGCCTTGAAAATGCCCTTGAATACAAGGGTGATGAGGCGTATAATGCAGGGGGAGTGCCAGTGCCTAACCCCATTGCTGCAGAAGAGTTAGAGAATAATGCAGGAGGTGCATAAAGTGAGTGGTAAAATCGGACCGATTCTTGTAATACTGATCATCGCCGCGGCGGGACTATCACTTGGTTTCGCATTGAACGTACCCACTACAGCAACCTTTTCTCTCCCGGCGGTTCCAGCTCATCCGGCGCATTATCACAACGTGACTCTTTACGCCGATGCAAATGGATGGAACTACAACGTGAAGGGCTATACTACCAACCCGACAATAGTGATACTTCCCGGAACCGTAGTGAACTTTACCGTGATAGAGGAGGACAACCAGCCTCACACGCTGACAATAGCGTACGGCCCACATGAAAGTTCATTCAGTGACACATTGTTGTCTACCTCGGCAATTACCACAACGCCCGGACATGTATCTCATGCGCAGGCTTATTTCAACAAGACTGGTGAATATACATACTGGTGCATCATTCACTTCACAACCATGGTAGGACAGTTGTGGGTAAACAACTCGCTTCCCACCTTCTCACTTCCAGCAGCCCCTTCTAATATGTCTGCAACACAGAACACCACGCTTTTTGCCGACTCAAACGGATGGAACTACAGCCACGGTGTTGCGAATCCGTCACTGTACTTCGAGAAGGGAAGCCTGGTAAACTTCACAATCGTTCAGGAGGACGGGAACCCCCACAGCTTGTTCATAGCACTAGGCTCGAACGAATCGTCCTTCAGCGAAGAACTGATGAAATCTTCCGACCTTGGAAATAAGACAGGAAGCACTTTCACTTTCCTGGCGTACTTCAACAGCACTGGAGAATACACATACTGGGACTCGCACAATCCAAATACAACGATGGGGCACATTTATGTTGTAACAAGCAGGCTTTCAATAGGCCTTGTGGCTACCTCTGGCGGTATATCGTACAACGGACATTTCAATAACTCAATACTTGTGAAGAACAACACTGCGCTTACCATCGCGGTTTCCGACCCGACCGGATCAGTGTACAATGTGAACATGTCGGAAGGATATGTTCCCGCCGCAGGCTCTATGACTGTCATAGGGAAGAATAATTCATCAAGTTCAGCAACGCTTCTTCTCAACTCGCCCCAGGCTTATGCGCTGTTTGACGGGTTTAACAACTCAACACACCACCTGCTGTTTGTTTACGATAAGATAGTGAACTATACGATGAATGAAACTATCCACGGATGGTACAACAAGACACTCAACCCAACCATCTCGGTAGCCGCTGGTGATCTGGTTAATTTCACAATTCTTAACGGAGACAACCTTTCGCACACCCTTGAAATAAACCCCGGGAACAACGAGTCGGCTTCCAGCGCTTATTCAGTTGCAGGCGTGGTACCTGGCCAGAACAGTTCTTCAGGTTTCTATCTCTTTAACCAGACAGGGAACTACACATACTGGGATCTATATCATCCGTCGACTGCAGTTGGAATCATTACTTCAGGCAACGCTTCCTCATCATCTGCAGCAGTACAGCCCTCAATTTCGTCACTTTCCAATATAGATAATCTATCAATACCTGAACTGGCTTCAGTGAAAAATGACTCTTAGGGACGCGTGGAAACTGCTGAAGGTTGAGATCACCTTCCTCGTGCTGCTGGTAGCCGCTGCAGGCTTCATGGCAGCGCCTGGTGCAGTGTCCCACATTATTTTGATAATTCCACTTCTTGTTTCCGGGGGTCTGGCATCCATGTCTGCCGGCCTTTTCAACAACCTCTACGACAGGGACATAGATGTCAGGATGAAGAGGACGAGAAACAGGGAGTCAATGATTTCCGGAAGAACCAGGATTCTCACTGTTGCAGGAACGGCAATGGTTATCTCTGCATTCATCTGTTCATGGCTCATCATCAACCTTCTCACGGCCATTTTTATTCTTTCCGGTTTCCTGAGTTACCTGTTCCTCTACACAATGCTCCTTAAGAGAAGAACCTCTTGGAATATTGTTATTGGAGGCATATCCGGGAGTTTCCCTGCACTTGCAGGGTGGGCTGCCGTAACTGACTCTGTATCCTTGACCTCTATCTATATCGCCATGCTTGTATTCATCTGGACCCCAACACACTTCTGGAGCCTTGCAGTGGGTAACCGGGAGGACTACACCGAAGCAGGCGTTCCAATGCTCCCTTCCATAGCTACCCAGCATGATACTGCAAAGTATCTGACTATCAATTCAGCAATACTCATTGCATACACCCTGCTACCTCTCATGTTTTCTCAGCTTAATGTTGGGATCGTGATAAGCGTCGGACCGGCATTCTACATTCTGGCAGTCTTGCTTGATTCATACTTGGTTTATCTTATGCTCATGCAGTACAGATCGAAGTTTTCGGTTGAAACCTACAGGAAATCTTTCCACTTTTCCAACTATTACCTGATGATAGTATGGCCA
>JAJYOM010000134.1 GCA_021796175.1 Thermoplasmata archaeon | reverse complement strand
CCTGCCGGATATCTCCCTGAGGGCCTCTGCCCACCTCGAAGTGCTGTCGGCCATCAGTGCAACGTCGTATCCCATGTCCCTGTAATACTCTGCAATCGTGATGCCCGTGTAGATGCTGGCCTCTCTCGCAGCTACCGGCATATTTGATGTATTCGCGATCAGCACAGTCCTTTCCATCAGCGGCTTTCCGCTCTTAGGGTCGAGCAGTTCAGGAAAAGTTGTAAGTATCTCTGTCATCTCATTGCCCCTCTCCCCGCAGCCCACATAAACCACAATGTCACTGTCTGCCCACTTGGATAACTGGTGCTGGACGACGGTCTTCCCAGAACCGAATGGTCCGGGAACTGCCACAGTTCCACCTTTGGCAACAGGAAAGAACGTATCTATGACCCTCTGGCCGGTAATGAGCGGAACAGCGGGAGGCAGCTTGTTCATTACACGCCTTGCCACCCTCACCGGCCATTCCTGCTTGAGCCTGACTTCCACAACGCCCGTTTTCCCCTTTATCGTGGCAACAACATCATTGACAGTGAACTCACCGGCGGATATGCTTTCCACCCTGCCGCTCACACCGAACGGAACCATTACCCTGTGCTTTATAAGAGAAGTCTCCTGCACCTCTCCAATAATCTGCCCTTCAGAAACTTCCAGCCCCTTTTCAACAACAGGCTTGAATTCCCATTTTGCCGTCTCGTTGAGAGGCGATGCAGAGAAACCTCTCCTGATGAAGTCTCCGCTCTTGTCCCTGATGATGTCCAGCGGTCTCTGAATGCCGTCATAGATTGATTTCAGCAGGCCCGGACCCAGTTCCACCGAGAGCGGCTTTCCAACGTTCTCCACCCTTTCCCCGGGCCTGATTCCACTTGTATCTTCATAGACCTGTATCGTGGCACTGTTGCCGGAAATGCGTATGACCTCACCGACAAGGCCCAGCTCTCCCACCCTGACAACATCGTACATCCTGACGTCCTCAAGGTCTTCTGCAATTACGACCGGACCAGACACCCTGGCTACCTTTCCCATTTGTTCACCTGCCTATGTCAACGCCAAGCACGCGCTTGGCAAATTTCTCAATAGATTCCTCGTCCCCTCCGCCTGGAAGGGGAACAAAAACCACCAGCGGAACCGTGGAAGTCTCGATAAGGTCGAGAGTCCGCCTGTCCATAAACCTCTTCAGGTTTTCGGAAACCATTATGAAAGTAAAATTGCCTGACCCGAACAGTTCATTGAATTTATCAACTCCTTTTTCACCTTCGGCGATGATGGAGTTGGTCACGCCCAGAAGCCTGAAACCGAGTGATATCTCCCTCTCTCCTAGAACCGCTATGCTTCCGAAATTCTGTACGGCGGGCATCATGCACCCCCCAGCAGCATTTCTTCTGTTCTCTTCTGCTCTATGCTGTAAGAGTTGCTAATCACAATTGTCCTGATATTATCCCTTTCTCTCTCGGAACGCAGTATGTACGCAAATGTGGAGCCAACTGAGAGCGCCTGTGAGGAGAGGACCTCAACATATCGCCTGAGAAGAGATGCGCGCAACTGCGACTCGAACAGCCTCAGGTCCCCCTCTTTGCTGTAAGTCTCGACAGCTGCGTGCAGATCATATCTGTCCTGAAGCTTTGATGCTATGTCCGCTACACTCCCCGAGCTGTACAACGACTGGAGTCCATCTATGGACATGTTGCCCATTGCTATCAGCTGATCCCTGACTTTGTCGAAAGGCACCTGCATATCCTTCGCCGCGAATATGATCATGATGTTCTTGTTGTCTACTTCTTCCCTGAAAAACCTGATCAGGGGGCCTTCGTCTCCATTGAAGAATCTGAGCGCCGATATCAGTCTGGTATAGTAGTATCTGTCAAGCGCCTGCAGCATTGGCGCAATGTCATTGTCCTTCCTGTAGCTGTCGAGGTACTGGAGCATCTGCTGGCCGTAGCCGAATCTGGTCAGGTTCTCGGCGACAGCTTCTATGTTTGGCTGGTTGATGAGAATCCTGAAATCGTCGTTGCCTATAATTCCACCGAATATACCCAACGGCACATCCCTGAAACTTACTAGAAACGTTTCTGTCTCCTTGACATCGTAGCCGAGATACTTTGATGTGATGACCGATTTTATGTTCTGAACGTCCCACTTTGACATGTAAGCCTTGAGCAGGTCTGAAGCCATGGGGGGCGCCGCAAACAAAGCAATCTTGTTACGCGCCACAAGTCTCCTGTTTGCAGCCATTTCAAGAAGTTCCGGGTTTGCGTAAAGGGAGTAAAGTGCGTTTATGTCCTCTTTGTATATGGTGGCAGAAAGCGTTCTCGTAATATCGTCCAGGGAGCTCCCCATAAGCCCGTGTATAAAGCTGTCGCTGAGGAATTCAGTCTGTGCAACCTTTATCCTGCCGTAGCTCCCGGAGTAAGTCGAGTCCATTATTCTGCACCAAATTTAGCCGCTATTTCAAGCATCAATCTGTCTTTCAGCTCTTTCTTGAGCGTGGTAAATGTCAGATCAAGCTCCATTGTGCCGTCCGACGAATCGGCAATAAGCCCACCCAGAGGATCCACCTCTTCCACCACCACTTTCTTTCCCCTGCCCTCTTTTATGAACTGCGCGCCGCTCTCTCCGATCCTTATGACACAGTCCTTTCCGAGCATGTTCCTTGATGTTTTCACCATCTGGTCCACAATGTCCTTGTAATCGGACGAGGCGCTTAGCCCATCCATTATCTCGTAGGCTTTTCCGAGACTGGCTTCTACCAGCTGCGATCTCCTCTCCCTGACAATGCGCCTGGCCTCAATGTCGGCATTGGACAGTTCCCTGTTCTCCAACGATTTGCTGTCCTCGGCCGTCTTTCGTCTGTATTCATTCTGCAGAGCATCCAGCCGTTGCTGGGTCTCCTTCTCGATATGCTCTATCCTCTGCATGTAGTCCCTGGATATGCGCTCCAGCTCGCGGTTCCTGCGCTCTTCGATTGACTGAAGGATGTTTTCCAGCGCCATTTTAATCCATCACAGGATATGCAGAAGTAGAATCAATCCAAGAACGAACCCCAGTATCCACAGAGTTTCTGGAATGACGAAGAAGAACAGTACCTGCCCGAACTTCTCGGGTTTCTCGGCAATGATGCCCATTCCAGCGGCTCCTATACCCTGTTGCGCCATTCCCGTTCCAATCAGTCCGCCCGCAATTGATATTGCCGCAGCTATCGCATACAGGGGCGCAGTATAATCGACCGTCATTTGACAATCACCGCTCGTTTATTTACGGGACTTATAAAAACCTTGCCGCAATCCACCCTCAAAGCGCCATGACTGTGCGCATCTGGTCATGTCCGCTTGCGTCCACTGGCCATGTTCATAGAATCCTGCTCACAACATGCTTCTGCCTGTTGCGGAATTCACTGAAATTTACGACATTGAGACTGAGCGAGGAAAGGTCGAAGACTGGCATCTTTGCGGGTATCGGTGAGATGTTCCTCATTTTCTGGTAGGAAGTCTGTGATTGCCATGTCGACCCGCTTATAAGCTTCACTCCCCTGTACTCGTCCAGACCGTAGGAATGGACATGTCCTGTGATGAACACATCCGGTATTTCGTCTATGACCATGTAATCCTTCTTTTCAGGTGCCAGTGGTGTCTTCTCGCCGTACACCGGCGCAAGGTGGCGCCTTTTCAGCATTTCCTTCATCGCCTCCACAGGATTTTCCCACGAAAGATGCGGAAGCGAGCTAATTATGTCATCAAAACTCCTGCCGTGATATGCCAGCACATTCCTTCCCTCCAGCTCAATTGTTGCAGGATTGCCTACAAAAGTAACTCTGGAATCAAACATCTTGCGAAGCTCAATCTGGAAAGTAGGCTGTGGTTCAGCCGGTCTGACTGCATCATGATTCCCCGGCATAAGTATCAGCCTCATCCAATCTGGGAGCTCTGACACATAACATGCAACCCTTTCATACTGCGCGTAAACGTCATCTATCTCCAGATCGTCCTCCTGGTCTGGGTACACTCCAATACCATCAGCGAGGTCTCCTGAGATGATTACGTAGTTGATGTCTTTAGCTTCGGGAGAATGCTTCAGCCAGTCCAGCATCAGATCCCATTCTTCCCTCAGGAACGTCTTGCTGCCCACATGCGTGTCGGATAGGACTGCCACCTTCGAAGTGCTGTCGATTCTCTCCGTCGTTCTATTGAACGGTATATCCGGTCTTATCACGGCATCGGCGACAAGCATGCTCCTTTCCTTGTTCATCCTTCCCCTGATGCCGATGACCTCATCCTTGAGAATCGATTCCTCCTTCCTGTCCGCCATCAGCAGCACTGTGCATCTTTCATCCTCGTCTTCAATTTCAAGAATCCTGTGGCCGTTCTTCGTTGTATGGATGCTATTGACAATGCCGATTACACGCACTTCCCTGTTCAGTCTGGTCGCATTGGATATCGGCATGGCACCCGCCATATCTCCCCTTCTCATCAGTATCTTCTTGAGAGAATGAAACCTGTCAGTGAAGTATTTGGCAAAGTCCTTCACATCGCCCCGCGAGGTGCTGTTGCCTGTTACGTCTTTGAGAACCCTGGGGGGACTGGGCGTTGAGGAAATGTGCCCTACGGTCCTCACTGGCGCAGGCGGGTCAGCCGTTGGTGAGTATTCGGCAGACGCCGCCTGCGGCTCGCCCTCCGCTACCATGTCCGGAGTTATAATGAGAGGAGGGATGCTGAAAGAACGGATAATTCTCTCTAGTCTTTCCACTGCGTCACGCCGATTTTCAAGCTGCTTGAAGGCATCGGGATCAATCAGGACGCCATTAGAAGCGGCAAGCTTCAGTATAT
>JAJYOM010000133.1 GCA_021796175.1 Thermoplasmata archaeon | reverse complement strand
TTGATGTATGCAGTGGCGATGAGACCGAGGTAGGTCGCATTCACGAAGTAAGTTTCCGGCCGCTGAACGTTCCACGTTTCAACAAACGCGATCCCCAGTTCGTTGGTGTAGCTGAGTGACCTGAGCGGAGAACTCGGACCGCTGCTGTTATAATACCTGTTCGGGTACGCAGGAGGGGAGGAGAAGTTGGGCGCGGCGCCAACACCGGCCACTACTGTTGCATCATAAACTTCAACAGCTGCAGAAAGTGGCGACCGCTGATACATCACTTTAACAGCGACCGTGTTCGGCATCAGTGGTTCCATGGCCGGATACTGCGGCTGAATGAAGCCGTTGAAAAGATCGAAGCCACCCATCACCGATGTATTTCCAAGAACCTGTATGCTGAGTTTCCCGGCTGAAAGGTTGGACGGAAATATCCAGACTGCCTGATATGCTGTTCCGTACTTGCTTGTGCTGTATATCGCAAGGTAGCCGGTTTTGCCTGAGGCATCGAAGTAAAACCTGCCAAGGCTGCTTGTGGTGACTTCTGAAGATGTGATGGAGCCGCCCGTCCCCTCAAAAGTGAGGTTCACCTGGGCTCCTGGCAGATATTGCCCGGTCTGGTTTGTCAGTGTAAACGTATATGTGGCATTATTCGCAAGTGCCTGTGGTGCACTGCCATTCAGCACTGCTGAATTCGCATCCGTAGCGCTTTTTGTATTGAGAAGGGCATTCGCGTCCACTGCAAGGTTGTACGCATCAGGCACACCCCACCCGGAAAGGAAATTCCAGCCGGGGCCGGACTGCGACCAGTTTGCCGGCCAGCTCTGGTTGGCCGGCCAGCCACGACCAAGTGCAGCAGCCTGCTCATCCCAGTAGTTTGCCCCTGATGTTATCTGACGGTACGGCTTGAGAGAAAGATGGTTGTCACTACCAAGATTGTAGAGCAGCGGCAGTGCATTTCCCAGATAGTGACTTTTCATCCCGGTACTGTTTCCAATGGTGGAATTCAGGTACGTGTCTATGAGCGCAAACTCCCCTGCCACGGTTGGGGATGCAAAGCTTGTACCTCCCCAGAAGAAATTCCAGGCACCCGCGAAATAAACTGTTTCGTTGAAGTCGGCCGCAGCTGCCACGTCGGCAATCATGCGGCGGCCGCTGTCCGGAACAGAAAAGCCATGCTGCCACCACGGTTGGCTGAACCAGTAACTGACACCGATCCCTCCTGATGCATAGTCTACAGTCCTGTTGGTGCCAGAATACCAGTACTGCTCACCTGGCGCAGAATCCACCTTTGAACCGCTCAGCGGATAATCAGGATACCATACGGGCTGTGAGCCTACCTCGGAGTAGCCGTAAGGAGCCAGCGTTTCGTTGACAGTGAAGCTTGCAGGAGAAGGGAAAGCTGCACCACTGTTGTTTGCTACCGTAGTCCGTACTCCGCCGACAGCCACCACATATGGGGAAGAAGCTGGGAATGTGGGGGAGAGCAGACTGGAAGCTGTGTCATATCCCCCGGTGTCGCCCGAAGCAGCCAGTATTGTCGACCCCATCGACGTCAGTTCCATGAAATAGTTCTCCAGCGCAAGACCGCTCTGCCATGAGGGGCCGTACAGGTTCCACCACGTATCCTCATACCCTCCCCAGCTGTTGGTTATTATATTTGGCACGGGGCTCAGAGCTGTGAGCCTGGCGTAAGCACTTACCAGCGACGCGATACTCAGAGTTGGGCCGTAGACTGCATCAATGTGTGCCCTCGGGGCCATCGTGCTGGAATACTCGATGTCAAGCGTGAACTCGAACGCATCAATGCTGGTCAGCATAGTCCCTCCAGGGTAGGATGCGTTGGTCGTCCCGCCGCTTACGGGGTAAGGTGTAAGCCTGTCAATTATCTGGGAAGAATTGTTGTACACCTGTTGTGCAAAAGCTGAAAGATCTGAAGGATTGTAGCCACCCGCCATCACTATCGCAATGGTGGAACCCTGTCCCAAATCGCCCAGCCTGTAGAGTGGTGTTGCATTGTATGCCACCGTCAAGGTTGAAGGATTCATGAATTGTGTCACGCCTGGAGGAGAAGTGCTGTTTGTGTACAGGTAACCCGGCGAGCTGAAATTGACAGCTGCACTCATTGTTTCGTAATCTGCGCTCTGTAACGCTGGTGTTACAATCGCTTTCGGCAGCTCAATTGACGGCAGTGGCCTTTTCACCAGCATCGGTTCCACCTTCACTATGCTGGTAAGTCCGTTCACCGAAGCTAAAGAGCTGCCAATTACAGAGGGAAGTGAAAGGGGTGCACTGTTTGCATATGCGAGGCTCCCGTTTTTGAGATGGTACATGTTTATTGTCGTGCCGAATGCTCTTGACACCTGGGCAGCAGTGCCCTGAAATGCCAGTGTCATCTTCGATCCTGTCTGAACAGATATGAGTCCCCCTGCAGAGAAGTATGAAAGCGTTTCGGCGTAAAGGACCGGGGTCGGGCCAAATCGCTCATTGAATTGATTTAATGTCAGATAATGGTGATAATATGGAGACCCCGGTGTCGACTGTTCAGCAATCAGCTCTTCGAGTGCTCCCTGATTCCTTATATTGAAACTCACTGTAATGTACATGGGGGTTGACGGCGGAAGCATGCCCAGGTCCTGCGCACCTTTTATCATTGGCAGTTCGCTGCCGGCAGACCGGACATGCGGGCCCGCAATCATCTGGGCCGGAGATTGCGCAACAGCGGCGGCAGCACTTGTCAATTCGGAGTTGCCATAAGCAGAGAACGGCAGGCCCGCGGCTATCATGAGTACCGAGAATGCAAACACAACCAGCCTGAGCACTCCCGCGCGCATGACATTGTCCCGAAAACAGCTGCGAGCCTTGGAAATCACCGGGCGTACTCCCCTGCGAAGGACTGGCTTTTATGGTCCAAACGCCAACATCATACATAAACAGTTTGAATCATGAAGGCAGATGTCTTTCTTGTTAACTGAAAATGTGGCCACACTCTGAACTGTAACCAGTGAAGAATGTGGAGGCTCAACGAAGTACTTTGTCCACTTCACGCATGATCAGGTTGACTTCATTCTCCCCGATTGCATTTGGATTGACGGACAGCACAAGAATCGACTTGTTCACAGCCGTTGCATCCCTGAGGAATTGCAGCATCTTGAGGACTGTTATGAAACTGTTGTTTGTTATGAGGTACTCCAGACCGTCTATCATGATGATGCATTTCCACTTGCTCAGATATTCGTTGCACTGAAGCGTTATTTTCTCCAGGTCCTTTGGCCTTATCGAATTCTCGCTGCCCATGTTCGACAGCCAGAAGACTGCCGTTCCATCTGTTGAGAATTTCTGCGTTATCTTCTCCGGATACTGCCTCGTGAAGCACAACCCCTTGAAACCCCTTCTCAGCCCTGCCTCGAACAGCTCCATCGAACTCTGCGCAGTCTGCTCAAAGACAGCGTAACTGTTGCCGCCTTCCATTATCTCGGCGTAAGAAGCGGTCGAAGCTACAGCGCCCATTGTCCCTGCCACGGTATCAACAGCTGTCTGGTTTCTGGGATTTGTCCGTAAGACTCCTGAAGCTGATCGGCCCGGAATCGTGCCGCTGTTCAACATCTGTGTCAGTGTGGGATCCACCGGCTTGCCGAGTGCAACATCCGACTCACCTTCCCGCTCTTCATTTTTTTCTCTTGCCTTGCGGAAGTACAGGTAGCCGGTCACAACCTCAAGCGCAATCAGGGCTCCCACAACAATTACGAAGAGCATGGTCTCGGTCGATAGGGCAAAGCCTGGCGATGCGGAGACTGCAGCAAAGTTTATCGTGATGTTGCTGGCTCCGCCATTTACAGTCACATTGCCGTCAGGGTTGACAAGCCTGTAACCGGATACCTTCGTGATTGCATAGCTGTAAGTGCCGTTGTGTTCGTTGAATGTTATGGTTGACGTTGTGTTGCTGAGCGACTGACCGTTGCTTAGATTGACGTACCATCTGGTGCCAGATGGCAGGCCGGATTCTGTGAATGTCACGGTGTAGTTAACAGGATTGAAAATTATCGACCTGGTGTTTGAGGCTCCGTCCACTATGACAGATCCTCCGGCAGAGGAATAGGTATTTTTCGCCGTGCCAATAGAATATGTGTAAGTGCCGTTGAGAAGACTGACTGTCATGCTCTTAGCATTGGAAGAGTGTGATTGCTGGCCGGTTATGTTCACATACCACAGCGTATCTGAAGGCAGACCCGTTTCCGTGAAGTAGACTGCATAGGTGACCGGCGAGAAGAGTATGGATTCAGAGACAGATGAGCCGCTGACTGTAACCGAACCGCCCGGTGCACTGAATTCATTGCCAACTGTCTGAATGATGTATGAGTAGGTGCCGTTCGGAATGACTGCTTCCACACTTGCTGTTTCGGACGAATTTGTTTGGTTAAAACCGCTTGTTTGATTGTATATTTTCACTTTCCACAGTGTTCCGCCGGCAAGCCCTGTTTCATTGAACCACACATCGTAAAGCACCTGTCTGAAAGTGACAGTAACCCCGACGTTGGCACCGGCAATGTCAATCGGCGACTGCTGGCTCAACGTGAACTTGTATCCTGACAATGGCGACACGCTGTAACTGTAGGATCCATTAACAGCTAGAAAGCCGATGGATGGCTGCTGTGAGCTATTGTTCTTGCCGTTGAACTGCACTGACCAGTTAGTTCCTGTTGGCAGACCCTGCTCGGTGAAGATAACTTCGTAAAGTTTTATCAGTTTAATGGTCAGATATGTGGTCTCCCCTGAGAGCACGTCGACTTTGGTAGAGTTGCTCACATAGCCTGCAGCCGTTGTATCCGCAGTGTAA
>JAJYOM010000013.1 GCA_021796175.1 Thermoplasmata archaeon | reverse complement strand
CGATCTTCTCTCGCAAATCCGGCGATTGCAGTCACAGCATCAGAGAACGATTCCCTGTATCCTTTCAGGTTCAGCAGAAGATATTTTTCTTGGGCAGCCAACTTATCGGCCTCCACAGGACAAGAGGTCCTGTCTGCCTATAATCTTTCTTCTCCGCCGATATCGATTCCTGAACTGCCGATTATGAATTTCCACAGTTTTTCACCAACTGGCATGACAGACAGCCTTGGTATGCGGACCAGCGGTTCATCTTTGAACTGCCCGGCAGTCTTTATCGCAGAGAGCGGAACTCTGTGCTTGAATTTCTTCACAGCTTTGATGCTTACATGCGGATAGCCGACCGTGCCCCTGCTCTCGGTGCAGACAGCGAGGCCGACGACGCACTTTTCATCACCGGTGTGGTAGTAGAGAATCATATCGCCCTTCGCCACACTCTTCAGGTTCCGCAAAGCTAGATTGTTCTTCACGCCATCCCACGCTGTCATTCCCTCCATCTGCAGCTCCTCGAAACTGAAGTGTTCCGGTTCCTCCTTGAAGAGCCAGTGCGCCATGACGACCAGATTTTTTAGCCTGTATTTATCCGGTTCTGTCAAGGCTGCATGAGCAGTGCGTTTGTCACGGTGCAAGCATTGTCATCCTGATTGCGACAGCAATTATGCCCGCAACCAGGAGGAGTACGCCCGCTATCTCGAGTGGATAGCGGACTGGCTGCAGCGTATAGAATTCAGCATATGCGTTCAGGGACACGGTCCCTGCCGCACCCTTTGCGAGAGTCAGGTTGACGAAGTATGTGCTGTCTGTGTAGAGAGGTGTCCATAGAAACCGGTGTCAATGTGGTCGTCTGCCCGCCGCTGCCGTGGCTGCGGGAGGCCTCCCGGGCGGGTTCGGTTGTCTATGCGCAGCACACCGACCCGATCGAGCCTGGTGCAACGACCGGATTCCATTCGCTTGACATGATAAAGGCGGCGGGCGGTTCCGGCACACTGATTAACCACAGCGAACACAGGCTTGGTCTCTGGGAAATAGAATACATTGTTGAAAAATCGCGGAACAAAGGCATGCGTTCAGTGGTGTGCGCTGATACGCCGCGCACTGTCGCTGCAGTCAGCGCACTGAGGCCGGACATGGTGGCGATTGAGCCGCCCGAACTCATAGGCAGGGGCGTCTCAGTGTCAAAGGCAAAGCCGGAAGTGATCACGGAATCGGTGGAATCGATCAGAAGCATTAACAGGACAGTGCTCATAATTGCCGGGGCGGGCATCACCACTGCTGACGATGTCCGTAAGGCAGGCGAGCTGGGTGCGCAGGGGGCTCTCGTCGCATCCGCTGTGGTCAAGTCCGACAGGCAGAGGAAGCTCATTGGAGAAATGGCCGGGGCACTGACAGACTGACTCTTTTCACTGCTTATGCATCGGTGCGGAAATATTATCCTCCAGTTCCCATATTTTCGCTGCCCCGGTGTCGAACACAATTGTCTTCATGTTTGTGAACTCGTCAATGCTGTATCCTATGCCTTCCCTGCCAAGTCCACTCTCCTTGACGCCCCCGAACGGGAAGAAACCGACACCGTGCGCAGGGAAATTGTTGACTGTCACTTCACCGACTTCAAGCCTTTTCGATACCTTCCATGCGGATGAGAGGCTCCTGGTGAACACAGCAGAGTCGAGGCCGTAATCTGACTTGTTCGATATCTCTATCGCATCATCCAAAGTGTCGAAGACGGCGACGGGCACCACTGGTCCGAATGTCTCTTCCCACATCACATCAGCATCCAGCGGCACGTCGAGCAGCAGAGCGGGCTCGACAAAGTTGCCGTTCACCTTGCCCCCGTGGACAAGCCTCGCACCCTTCCTGACAGCATCGTCGATAAGCCTCGCAACGCGCTGTACCGCCTCGCTGTCGATAAGGGGGCCGATCTTGAACTTCGGATCACGCGGATCGCCTGCAGTCCATGATTTGATGCCGTCTGTCAGCAGCCGGCAGAACTCGGGAGCGGCTCCCTTCTGAACCAGCACCCTGCTGATGGCATCGCACCTCTGCCCGGCGTTCTTCAGAGAACCGGCCAGTACCTTCTCGGCTGCGTTCTCGAGGTCTGCATCATTGAGCACGATTGCAACGCCCTTTCCTCCCAGTTCCAGATGTATCTTCTTTATCCCTGATATCTCGCTCAGCTTCTCCCCGATCTCAGTGCTGCCCGTGAATGTGAGTACATCGACCGCGGGCTGCCTTGCCATGTAGCTCCCGATTTGTCCATGCCCTGTTATGATGCTGATGGAAGCGGGCGGAAGGCCGGCCTTTATCAGTATCTGAGCCATCAGTATGGGGGGTATCGGGTCGGCACTCGGCGGCTTTATTATGACAGAGTTTCCAGCCAGGAGTGCCGGTATTGCCTTTGTGTACGTGATGAAAAGCGGATAGTTGAAGGGCGCAATTGCGAGCACAACGCCGACAGGCTCCCTGATCACGAGTGCATATTTGCCTATGTTCTCTTCTGCCCAGTCCCCCGGCAGATAATCACCATAAATCTTCCTGGCCTCCTCAAAGACGAGAGTCAGCCTGTGCATCGTTGACTTGATCTCGCCTGCTGCATCTGAAAGCGTCTTGCCGTTGTTTACGACGATGGAGTTCTGCATCGGGCCGAACTGCTCCTGAAGGAGCGAGGCAGCCTTCACCATTGCATTCATGCGCTCAATTGCCGGGAGCCGGCGAATCAGCGGCTTGGCATCCGTTGCATCTGCCAGCACCCTGTCCGCGTGCTCATTCTCAGCGACTGATATGCGTGCAATGACGCTATTGTCGATCGGACTTTTTACATCGATGAATTTGCCGTTTCCGGGGAAATACCATTTGCCGCCCGAGCAAATCTTGAATTGCGGTATTCCGCTGCTGTCCCTTTCATATATCTCGCTGAAAAAATCTGATAGTTCAAGTTTCAATTTATATCAACTCTGCGCACTGCCATATTTCTGCCATGCTCTGTTTCAACCGTGAATACGGGTCACTTGCTCTTAAATCTGAGCCCTAAGAGAAAGCAGCAGCGACAGCAGGCTGTGCGTTGTAATGCCAACCTTCCGGCAAGTGTTAAGTAGGACAAGTTTTCTGAAGACAGAACAGCAGTGACTGCTTCCCGGAGTCTCGTTCATGGGTTCACAGGGGAAATTCATCGAATATATTCCTGGCAGGAAGAAGCCAATGATTGTGGCGCACAGGGGCGCGTCCGGCAACGCACCTGAGAACACAATCGCCTCATTCGCGCTTGCCTTCCGGCTTGGCGCAGAAGCTGTGGAATTCGACATACACCAGAGCGCTGACAGGAGGCTCATTGTCATGCATGACGAGGCGCTGGACAGGACAACCAACGGACAGGGACTTGTCATCGAAAAGAGCTATGGCGAACTGAAAGAGCTTGACGCCGGTTCATGGTCATCTCCGGAATTCAGTGGAGAAAGGGTTCCGCTTCTCGAAGAGGCACTTGACTTCATAACACACAGAGGGTTCGCACTAGTCGAGATAAAGCACGGGAGCGACATCTACCCTGACATTGAGAGGAACATAGCTGACCTGTTGTCATCAAGGCCGAAGTGGAAGAGAAGATCTGTGTTCATCGCATTTGATCCTGGCATACTTTTGAATCTGAAGGAGCTCGATGATGAGCTCAACACAGGACTCCTGACAGCCGATCCGCCGGAGGAATATATCGATGTGGCGCAGGAATTCAGGATACAGAGTTTCTTCCCCAAGTGGGAAAAGCTAAAGCCCGACTCTGTCAGCACACTGCACCGGAACGGATACAGCGTCCACCCCTGGGTGCTTGACACGGAGGACGATGCAAGGAAGGTGCTTTCGATGAAACCGGACAGTGTCTCATCAAACCATCCGGAAATGCTCTTCTCCCTTCTTTCAGGCAAGTAAGCGCCTTCAGCTCTCCCTCCTGATTTCCTTCTGCAGCTCCCTGTAGGCCTTTTCCGCCTCGTCAATGCTTGTTGCATCCTCCAGCGTGCTGACATCGCCGAGTGTCTTCTCCTCGACCACCGCCCTGATGAGACGCCTCATTATCTTGCCGCTCCTTGTCTTAGGCAGTTTTTCCACGAAATACAGAGCGCCGGGAACAGCGATCGGGCCCATACTGTTCCTCACATGATCCAGCAGTTCCCTCCTCAGCGCAGGTGACGGATCATGGCCGGGTCTGAGCACTACAAATGCGACGGGTGATTCGCCCTTGATCTCGTCGAATTTGCCTATGACTGCGGACTCTGCAACGGATGGATGCACAATCAGTGCGTCTTCGAGTTCTATAGTGCCTATCCTGTGACCGGCAATCTTCAGCACCTCGTCGGCCCGGCCAAGAAGCCAGAAGTAGCCATCATGGTCCTTCATCGCATAGTCGGCCGCATAATAACTGCCCGGGAAGCGCTTGAAGTACACAGACTCAAACCTTTCTCTGTCGCCCCACAATGCCATGAACTGCCCTGGCCATGGGTGTCCTATCACAAGGAAGCCTTTCCTGTTTGCTGGAAGCTCGTGACCGTTTTCATCGACAATGTGTGCATCAACGCCCGGGAGCGGAACGCTTGCCGACCCGGGCTTGAGCGGTATCTGTGTAATTCCGGTCTGCGGGCTGATCATGATGCCACCAGTTTCAGTCTGCCACCATGTGTCGACAATCTGGCATCTGCTGCCGCCGATTGTCCTGTAGTACCAGTTCCACGCCTCGGGATTGATTGGCTCGCCCACAGTCCCGAGCAGCCTGAGAGATGACAGATCATGCTTCCCCGGCCAGTGTTCGCCGAATTTCATGAAGGAGCGGATGGCTGTGGGTGCCGTGTAGAGTATTGTGACGCCATACTCCTCAATCAGCTTCCACCACCTGTCGGGTTCGGGGAAATCCGGGGCTCCTTCGTAGATGAGGGAAGTGGCGCCAGTGAGCAAGGGCCCATAAACCACGTACGTGTGGCCTGTCACCCAGCCGACATCCGCTGTGCACCAGTAGATATCCTCATCCCTGATGTCAAACACTGCCTTCTGGGTGTAGTAAGCCCAGAGCATGTATCCGCCGGTGCTGTGAACTGCGCCCTTGGGTTTGCCAGTGGTTCCAGACGTGTACAGTATGTAACTGGGATGATTGCCCGGCAACGGCACTGGTCTGACTCTGCTGTCTGCGCCCTTCAGCAGTTCGTCATACCACATGTCTCTGTATGCTTCCATATCAATTTCCTGGCCCGTCCTCTTGGCTACAATGACCTTCTGCACCGACGGACACTGTTTAAGTGCGTCATCCGCAATCTTCTTCAGCTCGATTATCTTGCCCCTTCTCCACCCGCCGTCCGCTGTAATCAGGACCTTCGATTTTGAGTCGTTTACCCTGTCAGCCAGCGCCTGGCTGGTGAAGCCGGCGAAGACAACCGAGTGGATTGCGCCGATCCTGGCGCATGCAAGGAGAGATATTACAAGTTCAGGGATCATCGGCATGTATATCGTCACCCTGTCACCGTCCGAAACACCGAGACGCAATAGCGCGGAGGCCATCCTGTTCACTTCCCTGTACAGCTCGTTGTACGTCAGCGCCTTCCTGTCACCGGGCTCGCCTTCCCAGAAAAAGGCAACCTTGTTCTTTCTGCTCGACTGTGCCCACCTGTCCACTGCATTGAAGCACAGGTTTGTCTTCCAGTTTTCAAACCAGCCTCCGTATGGCGGCTTCTCATGCTTATCGAAGAGAGCGCCCTTCTTCTCATACCAGAACAGTTCGTTTGCAACAGGCTCCCAGAAGAGTTCGGTATTTTCGATGGATTTTCTTCTCAGTTCCTCTATCTCCCTCATACCGACTGAAATTGCACTCTGGGTCGGCAGCACTTCCCTTACAGTAGCGTCCATGAATCCACCTTTTTCACAGCCCGGGATGCTCATTCTGGACAGTCATCCCGCTGTGACGGTCGAGCTTGATGCCTTCTGCCGATTTATCTCTTCGCCCTGAATTGTGACAGACAGCTCACCATGGATTCTCGAGATCCAGATTGCGCATTATGGTCTCACCAACCATCCATACAAGTATACCGCGCAGCGCACCTTCCGACGCATCCGCCTCGATGCAGGCAACACCTCCTGTATCGATGTGCATGCTGACCGGCCCGCTTTCCGAGACAAGCGCGGAAATGACCTTCCTCAGCTGCGGCAGATGGCCCACGAGTGCAACTTTCTCTATCCCGTTCAGATTTGCGATCGTTTGGATGGTATCATAAGAGTCACCCTCTGGTTCCATCGAATTGCATGTCTCAACAACGCCACCGGCAACCGCGGCAAGGATGCGGGCATGTTCTTCCGTTCTTCTCATCGGTGATGCCAGGATAAGGTCGAGGCGACCGCAATCAGCGGCAACAAGCCCTGCCGCCAGCAGGGCAGACCTCCTTCCACTTTCCGAAAGCGGCGGGTCGGGATGCCCGCCTGCCTGGCCGTGGCGCAGTATGTATATCAGCGTTGTCCGCACCTGAAGCGCTAAACACGAACGACGATAAAACATGGAGGGCGATTAACGCCTGACCAGTCTGGTTTCGAAGGACAGGAGGGTCTTCTATCTGTTTTGCGAGCGGTTTGAGCGAGAGATGCAAGTAACATGCTCTCCACATCCGTAATGTGTCTGAATTCCCCGAACGGATTCAGATAGAGAAGGTGAAGGGGGAGGAGGTGATGGAGCAGCACGGATTCCGCTATCTCAACATGGCCAACGGTATCCGGGACAGTAAGATGGATAGGGCAAGGAAAGTCACAGCGAATTGCCCCGCAGAGATAACACCCGATTGTTTCCGTGAGACCGAAGTCGGAAACGGTGCTCGACGTGCTGGAGGATGTGACAGTCGGGAAGTGCGGCACATCCGCGCTCAAGCCTGCATACGCTGAAATCTGACAAAAGGGGGATGACAGCCAAAAATGTCTCCTGCCTGAACTGCGCCCGCAAAAGTTTTAAAATGATTGGATTTACACCCGCTGTAGATGAAAATATCGATGCTCTTCGGCGGCCTCTTCTATGCACTCAGGGCCGTCGCCATTGCCTTTCCCTTCCTCATAGCGGGACTCCTGACATTGCTCTCGGTCCATGTCTCCCTGCTCAACAGCTACAACCCGGGTGCGGCAGAACCGCTCTGGGTCATAGCGGTCGCATCCGTGATTATCGCTTTCCTTGAAGAGCACTATTTCAGGGACAGGGAATACGAGGCATTTGCAATCTCACTCGCTGGCACCACGCTCGTGTTTGGAATGACAGCACTCTTCTATATCTCTGCACAGAGGGACGTGATTTACCTTGCATACCTCCTTCTCCTGCTTGGCCTGATAGATTTCATCCTCGGCTTTGAGTACCACAAGCCTGGGCATACGGGCAGGAAGAAGGTCAGGAAGGCGGGCTGAGCGCTCTCACTTGTTCGAAACTGCTGCGAGTTCTCTGGGCCCGGGTCCTGTATAGAGTGCCCTCGGTCTCATGATCCTTGGTTCACTTTCATTGTACTCGGATATGTGCGCGAGCCATCCTGTTGTCCTCGACAGCGCGAAAAGTGCTGTGAACATGTTGACAGGGAAACCTATCGCCTTGAATGCAATGCCCGAGTAGAAGTCGGTGTTCGGAAAGACATACTTCGGACCGAACTGCCTGACGCCTGCCTCTTCAAGCTTCCTGGCTGTCTGCAGCATATTCCTGTCCTCGGGCGACTTGACAATCTCGTCGTCCATCTTCCTGAAAATCTTCATTCTCGGGTCATATGTCTTGTAGACCCTGTGGCCGAAGCCCATCAGCTTCTGCTTCTTGACGATGATATTCTCGTTGAACCACTTTTCAACATTGCCCGGAGAGCCGATCCTGTCAAACTGGAGGTAGGCGGACTCGGCCGCGCCACCGTGGAGGGGGCCTTTCAGCGCTGCAACCGCGGCTGCAACCGATGAGTACATATCTGACAGCGTGGAGCAGGCAACAAGCGCGGCTGTTGTCGATGCTGGCACCTCGTGGTCAAGGTAGAGTATAAGGGCACGGTCCATGACCCGCACTTCCTTCGCATCCGCCTTCCTGTCGAGTGCTCCCTCCAGGAAACTGCGTGCGTAACTGCCGGAAGGCTTCAGGTCCACAACGCTCTTCCCGCTGATATGCCTGTTTGCATTCGCAACCACAGAGGCGGCGTGGCCTATGATCTCGGCAGATTTCTGCTTGTCGGTCTGCGGCGACCACTTGAAGTCGTTTTCCGCAGCGGACATTGCTGCAAATGCAGTCATGTAAATGGTGAGCGCTTCGGCGCTCCGCGGTATGTCGGATATAATCTTCTTGACATAATCCGGAAGGACATATCCCTTCTCCAGTGATGCCCTGAAAGTTGCAAGCCGCTCATTTGAAGGCAACTCGCCATAGAGCATAAGGTACGCGACTTCCTCGAAAGTTGAATGTTCAACGAGATCCTCGATATTGTAGCCGCGGTACCTCAGTACTCCTTTTTCGCCGTCGATCGATGTCAGTGCCGTATGTTTGATATAAACATCCTCAAGTCCGCTGCTTATTTCCATTTTAACATCACCCGATTGTCACTGCGTGAACAGCCATGGACGCTGATCAGGCAGTTGGTGTACACGTAGCAGTTACTGCCTTTTAACCTTGACTTTAGAATTTTTAGCACAGTGCAGCACGGAGAGGGGCTCTCTCAGCCGCCTTTCCTGACTTTTCTCCGTCCAGAGGAAATGTCACTGTCCATTCGGGTGTAGCTGTCATATCTGATCACTTCGTACTGCTCGGAACGGGTCATGAGTCTGTCAATAATCCCTTCCTGTGTTCCTTCTTTCAGTATAGCACTGTAAGCCAGCTCCTGGGCCCTCGCTGCGGCCCTGAAGGCTGTGACAGGGAAGATAACAAACCTGAATCCCATTTTCCTGAATTCCTGCGCCTTTATCATGGGCGTCTTGCCGAATTCGGTCATATTTGCAAGGAGTGGGCCCTTCACAAGTCTCGGGAAGCGGCTGAACTCCTTTCTGTTCAGCAGCGCTTCGGGAAAAACAACATCGGCACCCTCTGAAAAATACAGTTTCGCCCTTTCCACTGCATCGTCGATGCCTGTCACCGCCCTCGAATCGGTCCTGGCGACAATGAGCGCCTCTTTCCTTGCACTCACCGCTGCCCTTATCTTTTCAGCCATCTCACCTGCAGGCACAATTTCCTTCCCCTCAAGGTGGCCGCATTTCTTCGGCATTCGCTGGTCTTCAATCTGAATGGCATCCGCACCAGCCCTCTCAAGCAGACGCACGCTCCTCCATACATTCATCGACTCGCCGAAACCTGTATCCGCATCCACAATCAGCGGTATGTCGACAGCCTCCCTTATCTGTCTTACAGCCGAGGCCAGTTCGCTGATGGATATCAGGCCTACATCCGGCAGGCCCATGGAAGATGTAAGCGCACCGCCTGAAAGATATATCGCCTTCGCTCCCAGCTTCTCAGCGAGCATGGCGCTGAACGCGTTATAGACTCCCGGGACTGCCGCAAATTCAATTTTGCTCAGTGGATTGGACAACTTCTGCCACCTTCCTCTTCTCAATGTTCCACAGACTGTCAAGCAGTTTCCTTCTGCCTGTCAGTTTCATGAATTTGTTCTCTACCTCCTCATCGGTGAGTGGATTCTTCCAGTGCCCTTTTGGCACCTGCAATTCCTCTGCAAATTCGGCGCCGTGATGACTGGCGACTATCCTTGTGGGCAGTGTGCCGGCATACACGCTCGTGTAATCCTCCCTCTCGACAACCGTCACCCTCTTCATAAGCTTCTCAAGTGAACCCTTTTCGGCCAGTCCGTATGTTCCGAGCCAGAAGTCTCCTTTCAACAGAGTTGCCGCAACTATGAAGGGAAGGCTGTGATCGGCCGTCTCCCTGTTGCGCGGATGCCATTTCTGATCATCGGCGAGTATGCTCTTTCCCGCCTCATAAGTCTCGACAACAACACTGTCGGGAAATTCACCCTTGAGCCTCCTGCGTATGGCAAGGGACAGATCCACAGCCGACTGGGCGTGATACTCCACAGGATACTTCTTGATGTAAGTGTGAAGTATGGATTTCGGCCTGCCCATGGCTCTGAAGGAGGAAATATCAAGATCGCTGCACACTATGTTCCTGAACGCGAGCTTTCCGCTGATTGGTTCGGCAGGAGCGGTGAAACCGCTCTCCGTTGCCAGTGCTGCAAAGGCAGCGTTTCTGCTTGAGTTTGCAGCCGCGCCTGCCTTCCACATCGAAAGTCTGCCCACTCTGCTCTGCCGGAGCGCAACATTGGGGACCAGCGCCATGGATATCGCATTGACTGTTTTCTCAGCATCAAAACAGAGAAGTTTTGAAAGTGCTGCGGCAGTGGCTATCTCAAGGTAATTTGTGTGGTCGTAGCCTTTCGAGCGAAGCGAAGCTGCATCACACAGACGCGTACCCACCTCGTACCCGACTGCGATGGAAAGTATTAGATCCCTGCAGCTTATATTGCGTGATGATCCAACGGCGAGCAGCGCACCAATCATGTCGCTGGGGTGAAGCGGTTCCCTGGACAGGTAAGTGTCGTTGAAATCAAGATACCTTATCAGCAGCGTGTTGTAAAAGGAGGCGATGTCAGGCGATGCTCTGCCTCCGCCGATCAGTAGGGAAGTTCCAGGATAATGGCCGAGGAATTTCCTTGCCGATTTCGCCGGGGGGGAGTTCACAGATGCGAGTGCAACACCGACGGAATCGATGATCCTTCTCTTCACCTCATGGACGACACGGTCGGAGAGATTGTCAAACCTGCTTCTCTCAACAAAACCTGAAATCGACTTCTCGAATGTCATCGTGTTTGGATAACCGGATCCTTATTTAATACAAGTGAGAAGGCAGGCTCCGTCAGCTGCCTGACTGCACTCCTGGAAGCACAGACGCACCCTCTCGTAGCAATAAAGGAAGAATGGGCTCACCCGGATTTGAACCGGGGACCTCCGCTGTGTGAGAGCGACGTCATAACCGCTAGACCATGAGCCCTTTACGGCTACAATCCCCGATAAAACGAAGGCATAATTATTCCCTTCGCCAGTCAGTGAACTGCGTTATCTTCTTATTTTCTATTGTTGAGCGGACCATCTGCTTCGCGCCGTTCGTGACGACACCCCTTCCCCTGGGCGGATAGTGCGGATGGGACATCATGAGCGCCTCGAAGTCATAGTTCAGCAGTTTCTCGGCGCTAGCGGTCATCGCGCCAATGTCAGCGTCCATCAGATTGATATTCAGCACGAGGTCGTCAGCAAGATGCCATGTCTTCTTGTCCTCCTCGGTTGGCCAGCTCATCAGCTCGTTGCTGTATCTGTCCCTGTTGCCAAGCCAGAACATGTCACCGCAGAAAAGGATACCGCCGTCCCTTGCAAGCAGGAGGCATGACGAGCCTTTCGAATAGCCCGGGGTGGGAATGAGTGCTGCATCGGCAAACAGCTTGTACTCGTCGGTGAAGGTGATATCCGGCTTACATCCCTTCACAAGGTTCCCGTCCTCCTCATGCATCACCAGCCTTGCGTTAAACTTTGTTTTCAAATTGCAGGCATCGCCGAACGCCCTAATGTGTGTGATGAAAATGTGAGAGACACCGCCGTTTTCCTGAATGAAGTTGAAATCACTGTCCTGCAGCTCCGGTGCGTCCACAAGTACATTGCCTCCGTCATGCTTGATGAAATATCCGGAATTGCCGAAGGACTTCAGAGAGTACTTGTCAATGAGGTAAATACCATGAAGGACTTCTCTCATAAACGCAACTAAGCGTAACATGCTTAATAATTTTGTTGCCTATGCTGTCTTCCATGCCGGTAATAAGGAATGAGCGGATTGAAACTCAAAGAACTTGAAATTAAACTTGAGGAACTCGAAAAAATCAGTGCGCCTTCCCCCGCCCTTGAACAGTATGCGACACCCGCACGTGTTGTGGCGGCCATTGTCTTCGACGCGGCGATGAGGGGTGACGTCGAAGGGAAGAGGGTTGGCGACTTCGGATGCGGTTCTGGCATATTTGCGATTGCCTCTGTGTTCATGGGTGCCTCGGCTGTCCAGGGCTATGATATAGACAGCAGTTCTGTGGAATTGGCCAGGAGGAATGCAGCAGATATATTATCGGAAGAGGCTATGTCAAGGGTGACCTTCCAGGCGCTGGATGTCCGCGACATAAGCGGCTCTTTTGACACCGTGTTCCAGAACCCGCCGTTCGGTGCGCAGAGGAGGAATGCAGACATACCGTTCATAAAGAAGGCTGTCCAGTCCGCAGGCGCAGTCTACACCATACACCATATCGCTGCTGCAGATTACCTGCGGTCGAGGATTAGGGAGCTCGGCGGAACAATCGAGTTCGAAAAGAAGTTCATATATGAGATGCCGAGGATGTTTGCATTCCACACAAAAGAGAGAAGAAAGTTCGAGCTAATCCTTTTTAAGGTAGTAAAGATACACAATCAGAAGGAATAGAACATGGAAGAGAAGTTTGTAGTCCCCGGCGAAATTGTCGCTATTGCAGAGGAGTTTGTTCCAGGAAAGGGAACTTATGAAACTGACGGCAAGATAATTGCGTCTGAGGCTGGTCATCTCACACTCGACACGAAGAACAGGGTTGCACTGGTGACTCCCAGAAACCCGATAACAGAACCGAAGAAGAAGGACAGGGTTCTCGCTGCCATAACGGACGTCAAGAGTTCAATGGCCATATGCGACATATTGTCCATAGAGGGAGCCACCCGGCAGATAACCGGAGAGACAGAGGCGACGCTCCATGTCTCGAGCATCTCATCGCAGTATGTGGAGACAGTGGGCTCGGCAGTAAGAGTGGGCGACGTGATAAGGGCGGAAGTAACACAGTCGGAGCCGTCAACCCAGCTTACAACCGTGAACGGCCACCTGGGCGTAGTCCTTGCTCACTGCGGAAGATGCAGGTCAGTACTCAAGCTGAAGGACAAGTCACTCTACTGCGAGGAATGCGAAAGATACGAAAAGAGGAAGATAGCTGACGACTACGGCGGAGTTGGAGTGGCATGACCGGCACCTGTTGCGAAAAGCCAAACACAAAAAGTTAAAAGCATAGTGCGATAGAGTCGCTGTGAGGCAGCATTCAAGATGCCTAACAGCAAAGTACTGAGGAAGAAGCCAGTGGGCAAGAAGGAAAACGAGCAGCTGAAGCAGGAGATAGACTCCCTCAAGGGAGAAATAAGGGAGATGAAGGAAATCGTCAACATGCTGCTCAATATGGTTATTGATACTGACGAGGATGAAGAATACTCGGGCATTCAGTTTCCCGATTTTGAGGACAGATACGGGCCGAACAACTGAAGTGAAAACATGCCCTCGAAGGTTCAGGAGCTTATAAGGGCACATGACAGCTGGAGGGGGAAGCAGTGCATCAACCTCCAGCCATCCGAAAACATACTCAGCGACGCTGTGCGCTCGGTGCTGTCGACTGATATGGCCGGCCGCTATACGCTGAGGAGCAACGAGTACATAACAAACGGCGGCGCATCAAACAGCTATGGCGGAACCAGGTATCTGGACGAGGTTGAGGCACTGGGGGAAGAGACTGCCTCGTCGCTCTTTCACGGTGCCCACGCGTCACTCAAGCCGATGTCCGGACATATTGCATCGCTTCTGATGGTTGCCAGCACCTGCAGGAAGGGTGACACCATCATGGCAGTGCCTTCTGCAGATGGCGGCTATGACGGATACGGCAGCGGATACATACCTGATATTTTCTCGCTGAATTACAGACCGCTTCCATTCGACAGGGAAAGATGGAATCTTGATACCGATGCATCCGTCACAAGCATTGAGGAGGCAAAGCCCAGGCTTGTGATACTTGGCCAGAGTTTCATACTCTTTCCGTACGACCTGAAGGCGATCAGGAGTGCATGCGACGATGCCGGTGCTGTGCTGGCGTACGATGCTTCCCATGTCATGGGACTGGTGACGGGAGGGAAGTTCCAGGACCCTGTGGGTGATGGCGTTGACATCGTTGTGGGTAGCACACACAAGAGTCTCCCGGGACCGCAGGGTGGCCTGTTCATAACTGCGGATGACGGCATCTGGAAGGAGTTCGGAAGGAACACCACCTGGAGGATAATTGACAACGCGCACTGGAACAGGATTGCAGGCGTAGCACAGGCTCTGCTGGAGATGAAGAGACACGGCGCCAGGTACGCGGCGAAGATACAGTCAAACTCGGCCTCTCTAGGCAAGCATCTGCACGCGGCAGGCTTCGAATGCAAATTCTCATCGCTTGGCTATTCCAGGTCTCATCAGCTGCTCATAGACCAGCCATCGCTGGAACGGACCGGGTTCACCTTCGGCAGCCTTTCGGGAATGCTGGAGTCCAACGACATAATTGTGGATACGACAGGCAGGCTAGGCACCTCCGAGGTTTCAAGGCTCGGAATGGGCGACAGGGAGATGAGGGAGGTGGCGTCGCTAGTGAAGGAAGCTATGAACGGCGGGCATGTGAAAAGCAAGGCAAATAAGCTCAGACGAAGATTCAAGATAAGCTACGCATGACAGAAGCATCGGACAGAGCTGCAGGACGGAAGAGTGCAGCCGAGGTATTTGTGCTTGACACCAGCGCCATTTACAATGCAACCGACTATCCGGCCGACAGTATCCTGTATTCCACACCGCTAGTCGTCAGGGAGCTGAGGCGGGTGTACAGGACAGAGAGGGCTGAGCTGTTCGTCCAGTCGAGGCTCAGGATTACCGAACCGGGCAGGGCCAGCTCCGAGTGGATCAGGAAGAAAGCGGTGGAATCGGGTGACATAACCAGGCTTTCACCAACGGACCTTGAGGTTCTTTCCCTTGCGAAGGAGCTGCGGGCCGTGCTTGTGACAGAGGATTACTCAATGCAGAACATTGCCGGGGCTGCAGGCATCGAGTTCAGGTCCCTCTACCTTCCCCCCATAAAGGATTATGTCGAATGGGAGCTCAAGTGCATGTCCTGCGGCACTGTTTCCGCAACAAAGGACGCGAAGGAGTGCATGATATGCGGCGGCAAGCTTATAACACGCAGAAGAAAGAGCAGGCCAATTAAGAGCTGACTCACTCCCTCCTCGCCGGCGACATCACAAGGTAGGAACCGGCGAGTACAGCGGCAAGCAGTGTCACGATCATTGCATCTGACTCATAGAACGGCGTGTAGGCCGTGTTGTGCTTTATGTAGACTGCGCTGCCTGACTGGGAAAGGTTCACGGAAGATGAGCCGGTCCGCTGGTAAGGCAGCTGGCTGAACGGTATCTGCGGAACGGCGGGGAACACGGACCTGAGAGAGTTGGAAGCAACAGTAGACTGCTGGAAGTAGAGCGTTCCCGGCATGGCGAAGCCGGGCGCAGACGGCAGCTCGATGGCAGGCCTGGGCCCATAGCTGCCGTTCAGGCCGTAGAACAGATCCAGCGGAAGGTTGGAGTAAGAGACAAAGCTGTTGAGCGGAGGCAGGTTCCAGTTGTAGTCGATGAATGCAAGCAGCGATGCGTGGTTCATAACAGTGCCTGAAACGTAATCCTCCTTTGCATATGGCGAAATGAGTATGAGAGGCACCCTGAAACCCAGCTGCTGCCCGCCTGTCACCGGCGGTGCCACCTGATCGTAGTAGCCGCCGCCCTCGTCGTAGTTTATGAAAATGGCAGTTGAATTCCATTCCGGACTCCTCATGACGCTGTCAACAATCCTGTAGAGCCAGAGTTCACCGACTGCCACATTGTCGCTTGGATGCTGAGAGTAGCCGTGTATGCCGACCCCGATCGGGCTGACATAGGAAACTGAGGGCAGCGTGTTGTTGCCAAGCTCCGAGAGAAATGTGTTCCAGCTCTTCACATTGGCAGACTGGCCCGAAATGCCGCTGAAGTAGGAAAGCACATCAAGCCCCTTGGCCGGATAGGCGACGTAGTATGACCAGCTGACACCGTAATGGTTGAGTTCGCCGAATATGGACTGTGAGAACGGTATGTAAGGCGGCAGCCCGTAGTCGTTTATTATCGGCGAATAGCCTGCGATGCTGTAAAGCCTGTTGGGCATTGTTGCAGTCAGTGCGGATGAAAAATACATATCGCCGATCGCAAACTGCTGGGCGAGGACCCATTCGGGTGCCATCTGGGAGGCATTGAAGTATGTCATTGACTGCTGTCCTGAATTCTGCGCGAATCCGTTCATCAGCCCGTTGTTCCAGTCGAGGTGGTATGCGGTATATCCCTCAACCGGATCAGGTGTTGAGAACACACCGTCGGGCACAGCAGACAGTCTGCCTTCCGTGCCGGAAGAGGCGAGATTCACAGGAACGGTAAGGTTGCTTATTGAGATGCCGGTTGTCGAATTGCCGCCGTAGGGGTAGGCGCCGAACAGATTGTCAAAACTGTGATTCTCCATTGTCACTATTACAACATGCTTAATCGGTGTGACTGAGCCGGCAGAATGGCTCCGGGCTGGAGCAACCGCGCCGGAGGATGAGAGTGAGAGAAGCAACAGGGAGGCAACCGTAATCAGCGACAGCAGGAAAGTAATGGCGCGCCTGGAGAGTCCCCTGCCGTTTTCCCTTGCACTCATTCCTTCACCCCCCTTCCACTGCTGGTGAAATGGACGACTGGCAGCAGGAGGAGGAGCAGCATTCCGAAAGCCAGTATTATCAGCGGCATGTAGCTGTCGAACAGGGCGGCATAGATTATCAGCATCACTGTCATGACAAACAGGCTGGCGAGGCCGAGACCGATCGCCGAAACAAACGTGCCTTCGCGGCCGGAAGTGTACAGGGATGAGGTGAATATATTGCCCCCGACGGCAAGAAAGGAGAGGGCCAGCATTTCGTAGTTGCTCACAATCTTAGTGCTGCTGACGAACAGGAATATCGCGCTAAACACCGCCGGTATGGAAAGGAATGATACTGCCACAAGCAGTCTGCTGCGGCTGAAGATCTGCTGGCCCAAAACTGGAAGGAGCACCGAGCCTATGAGAAACCCCGAAAGTATGAAAGGTATCTCAAGCGAGCTGCCTATCGTGGTTATCAGGCCAGTAAGATAGAAAATTGACAGCGCGGTTGTCGCACCGAGAAGAGCGCCCGCCATCAGCCGAGCATATCCTGCGAACCTGCTGCTCATCCATGTTAACCATTACTGCCATGTACATATTATTTGGCGCGGCACTGAATAAATCCGTTTTCATACCGGGTACTCATTTTTCGTACTGATTACTTTGTCCAGTGAACGTAATCATATACAACCTACATTGTAACAACAATGTTTGTAGTAACTTCTTTATAAACAGGCTCACTACACATTTATCATGAATGAGATGTACGAGGCAGAACCGGCTGTTGTCCTGAAGGCGGCCGCGGCCCTGAGGGAAGGCAGGGCGGTTATGATACATGATTCCGCAGCCAGGGAAAACGAGGTTGACCTCGTCTACCCGGCAATTCACTGCGGCCCGGAAAGCATCAGTCACCTGAGGTCGGCTGCCGGCGGTCTAATTTGCTCCGCGATTGGAAACGATGTCGCCAGAGCAGTTGGCCTGCCCTTCATGCACGACGTACTCGCATGGGCGGCAGCTTCCTATCCGGTGCTTTCCTCCATTATAGAGACGGACACGCCCTATGGCGGCAAGCCGGCCTTCTCTATAACGCTCAACCACAGGAACTCATTTACAGGCGTCACTGATGCAGACAGGAGCGCCACAGTCAAGGCAATAGGGAGGGTCGCGGAGATTGTGGCCGGGGGCAAAGGTGATGCCGGAAGGCAATTCGCCTCGACGCTCAAGGCACCGGGACATGTTCCGCTGCTGATAGAGGCTCCGGGTGGACTGGCTGAGAGGAGGGGACACACTGAGCTATCCATAAGGCTTATGAGGATTGCCGGACTTCCGCCCGCCTCAGTCGTGTGCGAAATGCTGGACGCAAGAACACACAGATCGCTCGGCTTAGAGGATGCCGGACAATACGCCCGTGACAACGGCCTGATACTCGTTGAAGGGTCCCACCTGCACTGAGGGGCGTGTTTCCATGGTTGATGAGAAGTCCGGCATCGCGATAATCTGCTCGGAGTTCAACGGTGAGATAACGGACAGGATGCTGAAATCTGCAGTGGCGCGGTGCAAAGAGGCCGGGGTCGAGGTGCGCTATGTGTGCAGGGTTCCCGGTGCGTTCGATATGCCACTTTTCATAGATGAGCTTGCAGCCAGGAGCGATGTGGATGCGCTGGTCACACTTGGAGCGATTGTCGCCGGAGACACCAGACATGACGAGGTTATAGCAGCGGCACTTGCCTCCGGCGTGGCCAGCCTCTCGGTCAAGCACGGTAAGCCCGTTGCCCTTGGTGTCTCAGGACCAGGCATGTCGTGGGAGCAGGGGGTTGAAAGGGCAGAGGAATATGCAGCCAGGGCAGTTGATTCAGCGCTGAAAATGCTTTCGGGACTGAGGCAGCTGAGGAAGAAGGACGAAAGGAAGTATCCTGCCATAATCGGGTAGGCGGGAGAGCTATGACTGGTCACGGTGCCTCTCCTCCGGCAGCCAGACGTACGGTCATCAGGGACACAACAGCGCTCCTTGGCAGGGAACTTGAAATAAGGGAGCATGTGGACATAGTCATTGAAGACAGCAGGATTGAGGCAATTGGCAGGTGGCAGGGGAAAAGCGGGGCAGCCGTTATTGACGGGAGGGAATTGCTCGCTATCCCCGGACTTGTCAATGCGCACATACACCTCAACGACGCACCGCTGAAAGACGTTGGCAGTGGCAGGAGCATGGTGGAGCTTGTGCATCCTGTCCACGGCCTCAAGAAGGTTGGGCTGGAGGGACTGAGCAGCCGTGCGCGTCTGCATGCGATGGATGATGCACTGACGCTAATGGTGAAAGCGGGCATAACCACAGCACTGAATTTTCACGAGGAAACAAATGGTCTGCTCGGTAGGCTGAAGGGCAGTGCGGTGAGCATTCTGAGCAGCTTTTGCAGACCAGCCAGATATTTCAACAGCGGCCAGATCAGGAGAAATGCGTCCTACACCAGGGCTGAGATGGATGACTTCAGAAGACTGGCCGTGTCCTATGATGGCGTTGCCATCAGCGGTGCAAATGAATACACTGACAGGGCGCTGGAACAGATATCAGGCGCAACAGACAGACGGAGGGCAGTGCATGCAGCCGAGACGGTTGAAACGGTGCGTGCATCACTCGAGATGACAGGGAGAACCGAAGTGGAGAGGCTCATGAGCCATTTCAGGCCAGACATCCTCATCCACATGACGCACCCGACGAAGAAGGAGATAG
>JAJYOM010000132.1 GCA_021796175.1 Thermoplasmata archaeon | reverse complement strand
AAGATTGAAGGAAGCGATTGCCATCTCATTAGAGAAGTAGCCTGGTGCCGGGAGCTGAATCATTAATTCTGTTCCGGCACTGGCCAGAGGGGCCATCCGGCGTGCTTCGTGGCTTCCTTGATTTGTTAATCTGCAAACGCAGTTGCTAATTACGGAGGAGAGACTCCACTGAAAGTCTAAAAGGCAAAAGGCATATGAGCAAACATGAAGGGGATCGAGGGCAAGAATGTTATTGTTTCAGCAGGCGGGTCGGGCCTCGGCAGGGCAATCGCGGTTGTCATGTCAGGCTACGGGGCAAATGTCACCACTTTCTCAAGAAGTGAAAAGAAGCTGAAAGAGACCGTGGAAGAGGGACTGAAGAGAAACAACCGGAGGATAAACACCCTGACTGCCGACCTGTCGAGTGAGCAGGATTTGCTGAAGGTGGTGGATGATGTGCATCTGAAATACGGCGCGATTGACGCCATCGTCCTCAATTATGGCGATCCTGCAGTCGCACCGTTCATGAGCATTACCGGCAGTCAATGGGACTACAGCATCAGCATGATGTTCAAATCCACCCTGCTTCTCACAAGAGTTGCCTGCAAGGACATGATAGAGAGGAAGAGCGGAAGGATAGTCTACGTGACTTCAAAGATGACCAAGAGCCCTTCCGTGAATTTCTCAATATCGACATCCCTGAGATCGGCTGTTGTGGGGCTTGGCAAGGTGCTCTCGCTTGAGCTCGGACCGATGGGAATCAACGTCAACAGCATTTCACAGGGCTACTTCCTCACAGACAGACTCAGGAACATAGCAAAACAGAGGGCAGAACGCGGCGAAGGCAGCTATGATGATATAATCGAAAATATAAGGGAAAGCGTTCCGCTGAAAAGATTCGGGAAACCGGAAGAGCTTGGAGAACTCGTTGCATTCCTCTGCTCTGATGAGGCTTCGTACCTGACAGGAACCAACATACAGATTGATGGTGGAGTCGTCACATTCCCATTCTGATACTGGGCAGAAGGCAGTATGCGGGAGTTGATTCAAAATGGCAAAAGTTGAAAAAGTGAAGTGGGACAGCGTGAAGAAGGAGAAGATGTCTGATGCAATCTCCAGACAGATGATATACGGGGAGAAGGCGATGGTTGCAAAGATCTTCCTGAAGAAAGGTGCGGTTGTTCCGGCCCACAGGCATGAAAGCGAGCAGCTTACATGGATAATGAGCGGCGCGCTTGAACTGACAGTTGCAGGCGAAAAGATTGTCCTGAAGGAGAACGAGCTGCTAAAAATACCCTCCATGGTCGAGCATGCGGCAGTCGCGCTTGAGGACACTTACGACGTCGATATATTCAGCCCGATAAGGAGTGACTGGATATCTGGCAATGATGCATACCTGAGGAAATAGCACTACTTCTGCAATACCTCTGTCTCTATCGGATGTTCGATTGCGAACAGGGCAGGACATCTCTTCCTGGACAGAGTGATTATGTCCCTGATATCACTGTTCGCAGTGATCTCTATCTTCAGTTTTTTTATGATTGGTATTTCGGACCCGGCTACCACCGGCCCGATATCGTATGTAAGAGTTCCCTTAACCTTGAGTTCCTCAAGCACTATACCTTTTGAAGCACACTGTATTGCAACCGTCGATGTATAGCAGGCAAGCACCCCGTACAGCATGTAGGTCAGTGGGGAAGGCATGACACCTTTCCCGCCGAGCACAACAGGCTCGTCCGATCCAACGGAAAAACTTGAAACACCGGTTTCAATTAAAGAGGTGAACATCGGACTGCCTTCCATATTGAATGTACCTGCAATCTCCTTTTCAACAGGAATGGAGCCACTGTTTCCCCTGGCCCTGGCAGACGTGTCATGTATCGCTTCCATCGATATGTTGTTCACCAGTTTGACCAACTGAACACCTTAAGGAAGATTGAAGGAAGCGTACAAAAGGATTGGCAGACATTTTGTCTCGGGCAGAAAATGGCCCGAAAACAGCAAAATCCAATCTGCCTGTGTGCTTTGGCAGAGCAGTAGAAACATGTTGACAGTTTTCGGACAGGCTGCAATTCAGTCAACCTTCCCATGGGGGCAAACAGCCCGCCGGTCTTATGGATGTGTTTTTTAACATGACTGACAGGATGCGAATTCTTCCCCGTCTGCGACCCGGGTGCCGCTGCAAGTAGCGACTCGAACTCAAATCGAGCCTTACTCTCCCATACGCTTCAGGACACTGAGGGCGGTCAGCGTGATCATCTTGCTTGGCTTGCCCACTTCCTCAAGAGAGAAGGGAATGCTGGCCTGTTCCGGATGTGCCCTGTCCCATCTGCCCTGGGGACTTTCGGGATCGGGGTTGACCGAGTCGAGGTTCCATCTTCCATCCTTTCTCCTCTTCTTCTTCAGCAGTGACAGGGCGAATTCCAGTCTCTTGTCATCCGTGTAACCCAGCGCAGTAATGAAATCCAGCCCTACCAGTATGTCGTAATAATAATGCACTGGATAGTGAAAGCGGTACCACGGTTCATATTTCTGGCCCTGAATGTGAAGTTCACGCTCCAGAAAAAATTCAGCTCCCTTTTCCACAGCAGACTTCATGCTGCAAGACCACTTCTGGCGCGGATACACAGCAAAGGCGCTGAGCGGTTCCCAGGAGTCGAGATTCCTTCCCTTCGGCGGCGAACCAATATCGAAACATGACCAGCCTCCCTTCTCCGCCTGGGATTTAACAAACCAGTCAAACGCTTTCCTGACTCTGGGATGATCTTCATAGCCGAATTTTACCAGTGCACGTGCCGTGTTGCCTGTGGTGCATAAATGACCGCGCCTTGCACCACCCTTTGCTGAAATTGCGAAGCCGCCATCCTCGGCACCGAAAAGGTCCATCCAATTTCGGCATGCCTTGTCTATTGCCGGATCTTCCTTCGTCAAACCAAGATCAGAAAGCATCAGGAGCATCCAGTTTGTTGAGACATATTTGGGCCGATACAGACTCCGACCGCTGCCCCATTGTCCCTCTGCAGTCTGCTGGCTGAGAATGTTCCTGGCCCAGCCGGTTTCACTAATTGCTTTTCCTGCTCCTTTGACTTCAGAATCTCCGGATGGACGCTCCAGCAGCTGCTTCAATGCGAGATATCGTATCGAGGGCTGACTGTCTTCAAGGAGCCAGTCGGTTGCAGATTTCACCATAGAAGTACGATAAAAGACAGAACACTTTCAGGCTAAAAAACTTCCAGGGGGAGATACGAAAATGTCGCTCTGCAATTGCCTCCGGCGCCTAATGGGTATCGGTGCCGAGTCAGTGGACGAAGCGAGAGATGGACTCATACTCCCACGTCATTGTCCCACGTCATTGCCACCCTATTCATCTAAACTGCCCGTGACCAGCGTACAGAGCGCTGGATATTCTCAGAAGTTAAACAAGGCTAGTTCAAATGGCCCGGTCTGCGCAAGAAAAAGATTGTCGGTCCATGGAATGTAGTCGAGCAAATGACGCTATTAAGGCTGAGATGAATTAAAGCCCGGAGTTGTGTTTTGCTCTGGTCCCATGGATTATGCAGCAGGGGGGAACGGGATGCGACAGGGCGACCAAACTGTGGAGACTACCAGACAGCAACTTTCCGAGTTCGACCGTCTTCCCCGTTACTGTGAGGAAATGCAGTGTCGAAGCCTGGATGATTGATTGCCGGGAGCGTTGCCCTGTATTTCCCCAGTGCATGCGGATCTACCGTCAAACGCCTCCGAATCTCCTCTTCCCTGATGTTCTCCTTCCATATCTGGCCGAAGGACAGGAATAGCCGCTGCTCAGGAGTCAGGCCATCTATGCTCTTACGCTTTGAGGGTTCGCTGGAAAGCCTTCTCTGGAGTGCCTCGTATGCGAGCGAGACACCGCCAAAGTCGGCTATGTTCTCGCCGAGAGTCAGTTCACCATTCACATGCATCCCAGGCAAAGGTTCCTGTGCGCTGTAGAGGTCAACCACCTCCTTTGCCCTCTTCTGGAACCCTTCAGCATCCTCCTTTGTCCACCAGTCGTGCAGATTGCCCATAGCGTCGAATTTCCTTCCCTGGTCATCATAGCCATGTGTGATTTCATGGCCTATGACCACACCTATTCCTCCGTAATTGACTGCGTCATCCTGCGCCATATCAAAGAAAGGCGGCTGAAGTATTCCGGCAGGGAAATTAATCGTGTTCTCCATAGGCTGGAAATAGGCATTGACTGTCGGCGGCGACATGCGCCATTCTTCACGATCCACTTTCTGTCCTACTCTTCTTGCCTGACGGAGCGCTTCGAACTCCGACGACCGGATTATATTTCCAACAAGATCGTCCGGATCTATTCTCACCGAACTGTAGTCACGGAACTTATCAGGGTGGCCGATTTTCGCCTTGAATCTGGCAAACTTTTCGAGAGCCTGTTTCCGGGTGGATTCTGTCATCCACGGTAGGTTCGCCAGCCTGTCGCGGAAAACTTCCCTGATGTCATCAATCATCTGGCTCGCCCGCTTTTTGGCTTCCGGGGGGAAATACTTCTCGACGTAAACTGCACCCAGAGCCTCGCCAAGCAGTTGATCAATTACAGCCGTGGCGCGCTTCCATCTCGCTTCAGGCTCCTTCTGCCCGAGCAGCTGCTTGTGGAAGAATTTGAAATCTTCTTCTTCCACTTCTGGGTGCAGGTATGGGGCAAAGGCGTGCAGGACTTTCCAGCGCAGAAGTACCCGAATATTCTCAACGGGCTCATTTGAAAGCAAAGCTTCCAGCCGGCTGAAGAACTCAGGTTGTCCCACAATCAGTTCATCAGATCCGGCCACGGAGGCAACATCAAGGAAGGCCCTGACATGCAGTGACGGATAAAGCTGATCGAAATCACTTACTTGCATCTTGTTGTAATTCTTCTCCTGATCCCTCAGTTCGGTGAGAAT
>JAJYOM010000131.1 GCA_021796175.1 Thermoplasmata archaeon | reverse complement strand
ATCGGTCGACGGGGCAGCGAAGAAGATCACTTCCAAGGAGGGTGAGTCAGTTGACTACGACCTGCTTGTCAGCATACCGCCGCACAAGGGTGCCCAGGTCATAGGCGATTCCGCCCTTGGTGACAGGAGGAACTGGGTGTCCACCGACAAATTCTCCCTGCTTGTCGAAGGCCATGACGACATACACGCAATGGGCGACACCACAAATATTGCAATCTCCAAGGCAGGCTCAACTGCTGACTATGAATCTTACGTGGTCAGCCACAATGTTGCCGCCGACATGACCGGGACAGGCGGCAGGAAGACGTATCCGGGTTCGGTCTTCTGCTTCATAGCAACGGGAATGGACCAGGCAACATACATCAAGTTCGACTACGGCCACCCACCAGTGCCGCCCACGCCCTCCCAGATTTACTGGTGGAGCAAACTGGCATACAACAAGCTGTACTGGAGCCTGCACGCCCGAACAATGGTTTGAGGTGGCAGGTCCCATGAACCTCGCCATAATACTCGGCTCAAATCAGCTGGACAGGGTGGAGTTCGCCTCCATGACAGCCTTCCTTGCATCCAGCATGGGGGACGAGGTCCTGCTGTTCGCCACGATGGACGGCATCCAGGCATTCAGGAAGTCTCCGACGCTGCTCTCGGATGCGGATTCCGCAAAGAAGATATCCGTGATGGAGAACGGTGGCAGGTTCATGGATTATTTCAGGAAGGCAAAGAGTACCGGCAAGGTGAAAATAACGGCCTGCAGCATGGCTTCCAAGCTGTTCGGCCTGAAGAAGGAGGATTTCCAGGATGTTGTCGACGGCATCGGCGGCCTGACATCCTTTCTGGATTCCTCAGAGGGAAGCAAACTCATGAGCATATGGTGATTGAATTGGCAGGCGACGATGTTGTTGGTGCAAGAAGCCTCGTGCTGACTGAAGACGACCAGAAACAGGTCCGCGATTTTATTGCAAACATACCCCGTTTCAACAGTGTTATCAGGGAATTGTCCAGGATGATGGATGAGGGGCAGCTTGACGCGCTTTCCCATGCGCTTGCTGCCCTTCGCTTCTTCAAGGAGGGGCTGAACGACGAGGCAGTGGAATCACTGTCCTCGATGAGCGGGAGATTCATGGAGATTGCCTCCTCGCTGTCGACCGGTAACTCGCGGAAGGTCATAGACAGCCTGGGGAGCGAGGGCGCTGAACTGTCCCAGCTCATAGAGCAGATTGGCAGGATGCACAGGGACGGTGTGTTCGATTCGGTTGTCAGCGCGGCATATGCACTCAAGTTCCTGAAGGACGGACTCAATGATGAGGCTGTGGAGAACATAGCAACGAGCCTCAGCGAAGTGATGGCCGTGTGGCGGCAGTATTCGACCATCGTCTCCAACCAGGAGCTCATGACAGCGCTCACGAAGGTGTCAAAGCTTGAGCGCGATGGTGCCCTCGACGCCGTCATCGAGGCTGCCTATGTGATGAAGTTCCTTAGGGACGGCCTCAATGACGAGGCGATGACAAACCTTGCAGGCATACTCTCCCAGCTGCTTACTCAGTGGAATTCGCTTCACCACATCATCGACATGATGTCCTCACCCACCGCAGGAAGGGTGCTCAGGATGCTGACGGACGAAAGCTTGGAGCAGAGGCTCGAGAAGGCCGCACCGAAGAAGGGCGGAATTTCGCTGCTCTCACCGTCCGACCCGGACATAAAGAAGGGAATGGGTGTCATGTTTGAAATGCTCAAGATACTCGGTGAGGAATTCAGCGGAGACGGCGAAAAGTAGGCGCATCTCCGGTAATTGGTCAACTATGTGAAGGGGCCCTCCTTGCGGGTGAGCTTACGACTCAAGCCCTACTTATCATCTTCTCCGAATGTCAGAACCTCCGAGCGCTATATTCATTCAGACGCTCTTCGCTGATTCCCAGCCGGCGTTGATAAGTGCAAGCCTTATTGAGCTGAAGAAGGGGCGGACAAGCTCAAGCATGAACTCCTCGTCGGTGTGGTCGAACGCCAGGACAGCGTCATGCTCCGTGAAACCAGTCCTGGGCAGTATGGGTTGGAGTGCCCCGAGATATGCCCAGTATATGTCCGGCGGATTCACCGCCTTCACAGCAAGGTGTATGCTGTCAGCCCTGTTCCCGACAGTCTCAATGTATGTGTTTGCCATCGACGCCTTCAGCAGGTCTCTGTTGTAGTTGAAGCCGGACAGTGCTGCAGACTTCGGTATGATGTGCAGTGCCCTGTCCACGAATATGTCAAGCGTCGTGAGCGACCTGTAGAGTCGCTCCCTGTTCAGAGCACCGTGCGTCCCGGGTGGATTGGCCGCGGAACGTTACAAGGGGATCGGCGGACAGGCGACAAATAGTCCGGAAAGCAGGAAAACAGTCATATTACATACGATCCTCGTACGGATTGAACGATCCTGTTCGGAGGTTATGGCCTATGCGGAAAGCTATAATTACAGGCAATTCCATTTAGGCAACGCTTAGGGTGGCGTCAGCATGAATTTGAAAGCGAGAATTAATATGGCAAAAGTTGGCTTCGTGACTTTCTTTGTGATTGTTTCCATTGGGTTTGCCCCTGCTACCTTTGCGACAAAGAGGATAGTCGAAGCAGTCGACAGAAATTTGTCATTCTTGAACATGCCCATGTTTTCGAATATTCACATGCAAATTAGTTCTAATCTCAGTCAACGGCAGTCGCATCCTTTTGTGTCGCCTCTCACCTATCAGAATGGTGTATCTACAAGCGATTCACCACAAATTATTGGTGGAGGTGGAGGGGGTGGGACTGTATCCGATGTCACATTGTACGTCTGGAATGGTGAGGGCCAGATAGACATTGGAGGGTACGGTTATTCAAACGGCGCCGTCGTGTCTCTTACAGAAGGGATTTCCTATTCTGTAAGTGCACAACCTGCGTCTGGTTATTCATTCTACCAGTGGATGGTATCTGGGGGCACTGTTTCTGATGGTACCAGCTCCTCTACTAGCTTTACTCCTACTCAAGGTAATGTGGTTCTCGTCCTCGTTCTTCACTTCAATCCAGAAGACTACAACTGGGGTGGCTATGAAATTTCGGGGAGTAGTATTACATCAGCCTCTGCCCAATTAGTAGTTCCAAGCGCTAAATATGTTCAAGGAGTGGAGGGTGCTAACACAGGCGAAGAATTCGTTGTTTTTTGGGTTGGAATAGGTGGTGATCTTGGTAATGCAAACCTCTGGCAAGCAGGAATTGCCATCCAGATGAACAACTCAAATAGCGCTTGGTACTATGCATGGTATGAATACGTAGGAACTTCGACAATCGGCATTACTCCAGTCTTAAACGTCCACCCAGGTGATTCTGTATCTATTTCAATCAGTTACTCTTCAGGGACGTCCTATTACAATATCCAGGATCTTACCTCTGGTGCGTCTACAGGCACCCAGGGCAAATCATTTACTCCAAATACAAACACTGCTGAGTGGATAGGGGAGTCGCCAGGTGGTTTCTATTTTGTAGTGCCCAACTTTGGTTCAATAACCTTCAGCAGCATCATCACGAATGCATACAATGGCTTTTATGCACCGGATTTGCAGGAGGTGACCAAGAACACTTGGACTTGTTTCTTATGCTCATCGACGACTCAGTCACTCGTGCCTGGATATGCGGGCAGCAATTATTTTACGCTCAGTTACAATTAGGGCAGGTATAATGAATGGATAAAGGCAACATGCAGGGCCCGAAATTTCATGATAAATTGATAAGCTATTTCAGTTGATCAGGGTTGATGATATGGTGCTTCGTAAGAAAGATGCCGGTATCATGGCTCTCGCAGCCGTGGTAGTGGTTGGGTCAGTTATTGGCATTTATGCACTAACAAGTAGTGTCCCTGTTAATCCAAGTTACTTGCCTATCGCGTCCGGAAGTGTAATACACATACCGGGTGTACTGAACGTAAGTTCAAACGAAACCACACAGTTCATAATACAGTTCAGAGGGATCCCCGGGAGTGTTCTAACAGGTGCTTGGTCTGCAAATGCCGCAATTGCGATAGCAGCGTTGCCTGTGGGAGCTTACAGCTTACCTCATGGCCCAAAAAACTGGTCTACGGGTGGTACCCTATCCATACACCTGAAGAATTACACCGGAAACACGGGCATTCAGTCGTATCGGCTGACATTCTTCGCTCCGCTTGGGACGGTCATTACGATTACCCAAACCATTGAGGTGGAGAGTGGGACATAAGTCCCCTATCCGGAAGTCATGTTGAACAGATTGTGCCATGTGCCCTTGCACATGGCTGCCTTGTGTGCCCGGCATGGGTGAGAAGTTGAGAGTGAAAGTCTCTTGCGGGGATTGGCAGCACCAACCGTTAGCCGAAGACAGGGGTGTCAGCCGTGAGGCTGGATTTGAAAGAAGTACAAGGCAAACTCCCGGCCAGACGAACAGAAACCGCATCCCAGGCATGCGCATTCGGGCGAGCCTGCGCGTCAAGGCAAAGCCCGATGCTGCCAAGGAGTGCGCATGTAGATGCGGCTGGTACATGGGAGGACAGTTCCCACCCTTACCCAGGGAAGGTCTGACATCATGCGACAGCATGTGAAACGGACCGGAGTATTGCCCGAATGCGCATGCAGCCGCAAGCAGCCCAGCAATGTGCTGCTGAGATGCCAGAAGTCAGCAGACGTCATAGTACATGCGGAAGCATGGAAGGACGGAAAACAGGTAATGTGGTGACGGCGTTGAGTTCGAATCCGGGGCAGAGAAGGCAGCAAACATCGGATGATGACCGCCATGCAGGCGGAGCAGCGAGGCCGCTTGAACGGTATAGGGCGCCCAGTCCCGGGTTGGCACAAACGCCACATTTGGCCAGTATACCACCACGGACATCTACGGCAAACCGCTCTATGCAAATTACAATTCGTATTCTGCCATGCAGTTCGGCTACAACGCCAGGAGCCTGCAGATA